>CBIMJO010000948.1:0-4648 GCA_966244135.1 uncultured Actinocrispum sp.
TCGGCGACGGTGCACAGTGCGAGCGCCGCGGTCGCCACGGCCACCGGCACGTTCACCAGGAACACCATCGGCCACCCGAAGTGCTGAACGATCACCCCCGCGGCGACCGGTCCCGCGGCGATGGACAAGGCGCCGGCCCCGCCCCAGATGCCCAGCGCGAGATCCAGCCGCTGACCGGTGAAGGCCGCACGCAGCAGGGCGAGCGCGGCCGGCTGCAGCAGCGCACCGCACACGCCCTGCAGAGCCCGGAGCACGATCAGCTCCCAGCCGGTGGAACTGGCCGCGATCAGCAAGGAGGCGACGCCGAACCCGAGGACGCCCACCACGAACGTGCGCCGCCGGCCGGCCCGGTCGGCGAGCCGGCCCGCCGGGAACAGCGCGACCGCCAGCGCCACCAGATAAGCGTTGGCGATCCATTGCAGTTCGGTCAGCGACGCACCGGCCGCGCGGGCCATATCCGGTCCGGCAATGGTGAGTGCGGTTCCGTCGAGCCCGACCATCGCTCCGCCCAGCGACACGGTGGCGAGGGTCCATAATGGGTGCCTGAATCTTGTCACGGTCGTTTCCCGGTGGTCAGCGGAGAATGCCGAACGACAACGCAGCGTACCCCCGGACATCACCGGATGAGGCTTATGGACATCGAGGTTGTTTCGGAAAGTCGGCCGCGGTCGAATCTGGCCGAGATATGCGTCCGTTCGACGGCGCTGAATGCGACGGCCACCGTACTGCTGATTACCCCACCCGGCTGGGCGGTGGACACGGACCGTCACTGGCCGGTCCTTTACCTGCTGCACGGCGGCGACGACGGGCCGGCGTGCTGGCTTGACCGGACCGACATCGCCGCCCGCGCGGCGGCGGTCGCGGGCGGTGTGCTCGTGGTGCTCCCGGACGGCGGACGGGCCGGGTTCTACACCGGCTGGCGGCGTCCGGGGTCGCCCGACTGGCACCGGTTTCACACCGTTCAGCTGCGGACACTGCTGGAGAACCGGTACGGCGCCGGGACGTCGCGGGCGATCGCGGGCGTGTCCATGGGCGGCTACGGGGCCGTGATGTACGCCGCGCGCAACCCGGGGATGTTCCGCGCCGCCGCCTCGTACAGCGGTCTGCTGCACACCACTCGCCGGGGAATTCCGTTGCTGCTGCGGTACTTCCTGCACAGTGTGGGGGAGACGGCGAATGCGATGTGGGGACCGCGGTGGCGCCGGCGCGCCGTGTGGGCGGCCAATGATCCGTACCTGGTGGCCGAGCGGCTGGCCGGGACATCGGTGTACATCGCGGCCGGTGACGGCACCAGGGTCCCAGGTGATCCGCCGGCGCCCGGTGACCGGCTGCTGGAGCGGCTGGTCGCGCCGACGAGCCGGGACCTCGCCGCCCGCCTCGCCGCCCTCGGCCATCCCGCGCGCACCAGTTTCGGCCCCGGGACGCATGACTGGCCGTGCTGGCAGCGCGAGTTGGACCGTTCGTGGGATCTTCTGACCGGCGCGATCACGGACAGTGAGAAACGTGTGTGATCGTTCGCTATGGACGCGATGAACCTTGAGTGTTGTGACACTGGGGCACGGGCCGGGCGCACGCGTGCCCCCGGTGACGCCGGAACGTGGTTGTGGCGGCGATTCTCCCGACGTTAATCTGCGTCGCGTCCGCTTTCCTCATTCCCGGACAAGCCGTCCACGGTCCGAGTGAAATGGGCATGTCCGATCTGTCCCGGTGTAGGAATTTGCACGGTTGGGATCTCCATGTCTCCTCGACGCAATGCGTTCTCGAATGAGTTCGAGCCGGTGACCGAATCGCTCGCCCGGCGTGCCCGCGAAAACCGTCCGGCATTCACCTTCCTGGATTACTCCGACCGGCCGGACGGCGTTGGGCACACCATGACATGGTCCGAACTGGACAGCCGGGCGCGGGCGGTCGCCGCCAGGCTCACCGAGGTGAGCGCGCCGGGTGAACGCGTTGCCCTGCTCTGCCCGCAGAACCTGGACTACGTCGTCGGCTTCTTCGGCGCGTTGTACGCGGGCATGATCGCCGTCCCGCTGTTCCCGCCGCAGGTGTCGTCGCACGCGAGCCGGCTGGTCGGCGCGCTGGCCGACTGCGATCCCGAGGTGTGGCTGACGTCGCGGTCGGCGGTGGCCGGCATCCGCGACCTGCTCGACACCCAGCCCGTCCCCCGGCCGAAACAACTGCTCGCGGTGGACACCCTGGGCGAGGCCGGCTTCGAGCCCGTGGCGGTGGACGGTGGGCAGGCGGCGTACCTGCAGTACACCTCGGGATCGACCCGGGATCCCGCCGGGGCCGTGATCACCTATGACGCGCTCGGGGCGAACGTACGGCAGGCACGCGCCGCGTTCGACGCCGACGCCGGCTGCACCTGCGCCGGCTGGCTGCCGTTGTTCCACGACATGGGCCTGGTCAACCTGATCGCCCTGCCGGTCGTGGTCGGCTGCCGGTCGGTGTTCACCTCCCCGTTCGCGTTCGTCCGCAGGCCCGCGCGGTGGCTGCGGATGATCGCGGGGTACCCGCAGGTGATCACCGCGGCACCGAACTTCGCCTTCGACTACGCCGTCGCCGACCTGTCCGAAAAGGACCGTTCGGAGCTGGACCTCGGTGACGTCAAGGCGATCATCAACGGCAGCGAGCCGATCCGGGCGGACACCGTCGAGAGGTTCCACGCCGTGGCCGGGCCGATGGGGTTGCGGGTGGACGCGCACCGCCCGTCGTACGGGCTGGCCGAGGCGACCGTGTTCGTGAGCACCACACAGGCCGGTGATCCCCCGCGGGCCGTGGCGTTCGACCGGACCCGGCTGGGGCCGGGCGAGACCGCGGTCCTCGTCGACGATGACGCCGACCTGGCGGCGCGGCTGGTGTCGGTGGGCCAGTCGGTCGGCCAGGACCTGCGGATCGTGGTCGACCGGCGGGAGGTGCCCGATGGTGTCGTGGGGGAGATCTGGGTGCACGGCCTCAACGTGGCCGACGGGTACTGGCGGCAGCCGGGCCGCTCCGCGGAGACGTTCGACGGGCGCCTGACCGGGGACGTCCCGGCCGCGGGCTGGCTGCGCACCGGCGATCTCGGCGTGATCCACGCGGGCGACCTGTTCGTCACTGGCCGGCTGAAGGACCTGATCATCGTGGACGGGACTAACCACTACCCGCAGGACATCGAGGCGTCCGTGCAGGAGGCCCATCCGGCGATCCGGCGCGACCGGGTCGCGGTGTTCGGCGTCGAGCAGGACGGCCAGGAGGGGCCCGTGGTCGTCGCGGAGCACGCGTCGCACATCACGATGCACGACGATCTGGCCGTCGAGATCGGACGGCTGGTCCGGGCCGCCGTGTCGAGGCGGCACGACCTGCGGCTGCTGGACTTCGTGCTGGTGCCGCCGGGGACGGTGGCGCGCACGTCCAGCGGGAAGATCGCGCGCTCGGCCACCCGCCTGCGCTACCTGGACGGGGGCCTGCGGTGACCACCGCCCAGCTGCGCAACCAGCTCGCCGCCGCCATCGCCCGGATGTGCAGGCTGGACGTGTCCGAAGTGGACGTCGACCGGCCGCTGATCGAGTACGGCCTGACCTCCCGGGAAGCGGTCCGGCTCGCCAGCGAGCTGGCGGACGTCCTTGGCCGCGAGTTGCCGGCGACGTTGGTGTGGCAGCATTCGAGCATCGCCGCCCTGACCGCCGCCCTGGCGGGCGAACCCGGCGATGTCCCGGTGGTCCCGCCCGCCGCCACCGGTGAACCGGTGGCCGTCATCGGGCTCGGCTGCCGCCTGCCCGGCGGCGTCTGCGGCCCGGCGGACCTGTGGGAGCTGCTGCTGGACGGCCGGACGGCGATCAGCCGGGTACCCGACGGGCGGTGGGAGCAGTTCGGCCACGAGTCGCCCGAACAGGCCGAGCGGCTGGCGCGAACCACGCGGTGGGGCGGATTCCTGGCCGACATCGCCGGGTTCGACGCGGACTTCTTCGGGATCGCCCCGCGCGAGGCGGCCGGGATGGATCCGCAGCAGCGCCTGCTGCTCGAAGTCACGCAGGAGGCCCTGGACCACGCCGCCCTCGCGCCGGACCGGTTGCGGGGCAGCAGGACCGGCGTGTTCGTCGGCGTCAGCGGCAACGAGTACAGCCGGCTCACCCTCGGCGACCTCGGCCGGGTGGATCCGTGGGCGGCCACCGGGTCGGCGCTCAGCGTCGCGGCGAACAGGCTGTCGTACGTCTTCGACTTCCGTGGACCGAGTATCGCTGTGGACAGTGCGTGCTCGTCGTCCCTGGTGGCGGTGCACCTGGCCATGCAGAGCCTGCGCTGCGGCGAGAGCGATGTCGCGATCGCCGCGGGGGTCAACCTCCTGCTGGGCCCCGGGGTGACGGCGACCTTCGACCAGATGGGCGTCACCGCACCCGACGGGCTGTGCAAGGCGTTCGACGCGGCCGCCAACGGCATCGGCCGGGCGGAGGGCGCGGCAGTGGTCGTGCTGAAGCCGTTGTCGGCCGCGGTGCGTGACCAGGACCGGGTCCTCGCTGTGCTGCGCGGGTCGGCGGTGAACTCCGACGGCCGGTCCAACGGGTTGACCGCGCCCAATCCCGAAGCGCAGCAGGCGTTGCTGCGCGCGGCGTACGCCGCGGCCGAGGTCGACCCGGCGGACGTGGACTACGTGGAGGCGCACGGCACC
>CBIMJO010000949.1:0-4647 GCA_966244135.1 uncultured Actinocrispum sp.
CAGCGGGCCTTCACCGCGGTCGCGACGGCGCTTTCCAGGTCTGCCGAGGGCATCACGACGAACGGGTCGCTGCCGCCCAGTTCCAGTACGGACTTCTTGATCTCGCGCCCGGCGATCGCGGCCACCGATCGGCCCGCCGCCTCGCTGCCGGTCAGCGTGACGGCGGCCACCCGCGGGTCGGTGAGCACCTGCTCCACCGCGTCCGACCCGATCAGCAGGGTCTGGAACACGTCCGGCGGGAATCCCGCGTCCAGGAGCACATCCTGCAGCCTGAGCGCGGTCCTGGGCACGTTGGAGGCGTGCTTGAGCAGGCCCACGTTGCCCGCCATCAGCGCGGGCGCGGCGAACCGGACGACCTGCCACAGCGGGAAGTTCCACGGCATCACGGCGAGCACGACGCCGAGCGGCTGCCACCGGACATAGGCCTTGCTGGCCGAAACTTCCGACGGATCTATCGGGTGATCTGTCAGGAATCGGGATGCGTTCTCCGCGTAGAACCGCATTGCCGACGCGCACTTTCCGGTCTCCGCACGGGCTTGCGCGACAGGCTTGCCCATCTCGCGGGTGATCAGCGCGGCGATGTCGTCCGCCTGCTCGTCCAGCAGGTCCGCCGCGGCTCGCAGCCATGCGGCCCGATCAGCGAAACTCGTGTGCTGGTAGCTCCCAGCCGCCTCATATGCCCGCCCGACGCGGTCGGCGACCTCCTCGGCGGCGAACGGCTCGAACGTCCGCTCGGTCTCGCCGGTGGTGGGGTTGATACTAGCTATGGCCATACGACATGGTGTACCCAATCGGGCCGGACTTCATGCACCGTCCAATATCGACATTCTCAAATCCTTACCTGATCGGGGTTGTTCGTGCCTGGCAGGCACGGATTCGTTCGTTCAGGTCGTTTTCGGTGTCGGTGCTCAACCGGAATGCGTTGGTGTGTCTAACATCCAGCCCATGTCTCGAGGATTCAGCACTCCTTGCGCCCGTGAGATCGGCCACGAGATGCGTAAACGGCGGGAAGCGGCAAGGGTGTCCTCGGCGGCGCTGGCGCGCGGAGTGGGGTGGCACCCCAGCAAGCTCTCGCGCGTCGAGTCCGGCGAGTACCCGGTGTCGGATGTGGAGGTGTCGCGGTACCTGTCGTGGCTGCGGGTACCGCCGGAGGAGGTCGACTATGTGCTGGAGCTCAAGGCGATCGACGAGCGGGATTACGGATTCTGGCTTCGCCCGGCCGAGAATTCCGTTGTGTCGCCCGCTTTGCGCAGCCTGCTGTACTACGAGGCCACGGCCTCCCGCTCGACCAGCTACGAGCCGCTGGTGGTCCCGGGGCTGTTGCAGACCAGGGAGTACGCGGCCGCGTTGATCCGGGAGACCGCGGTGCCGGAGGAGGAGTTCGAACGGTTGCTGCAGGCCAGGATGGACCGCCAGGAGATCTTCCGGCGGGAGCCCCGCGCGGAGTTCACCTTCTTCATCCACGAACAGGCGCTGCGGCTGCCGGTCGGCGACCCGTACGTGATGTCCGAGCAGTTGCTGCACCTCGTGTTCAGCTCGTCGCGGCCGAACGCGGTGATCCGTGTGGTGCCGTTGTCGGCGGGCGCGGCGGCGGTGTGCGGGGGCTCGTTCCGGTTGTTCGAGTACTCGAAACGGGACCGGCCGCTGGTGTACCAGTCCGGTGTGGTGGCCGGCCTGTTCGTGGACGACAGCGAGTACGTCGGCGGGTTCTGCCGGCTGGTGCCCAGGCTGGAAAAGGTCGCCCTGTCCGAGGGCGAGTCGCTCGACCTGCTGGCCGCGATGGCGGGCGACTCGGAGCGGCCGCGGCCCCAGCCCGGCCCCCGGTAGCGGAATGGTTCAACCAATCGTCGGTTGTCCTCGGCCCTGGCCTGGGCTTACTGTTGCGTCGCAGACCGTTTTCCCTGGCGGCGCGAACCGGCGGCGATCTCGCCGGTTGCCAGGTGAGCAGTCACTTGGAGGTTCGCGCCCTGCAATCGGGACACCGTCCTGTTTTGCGAGCCAGAAAGGAGACAGGTATGCGCCGACTGGTCACATGCCTGCTGGGGCTGGGTTTGGCGATGACGGTCGCCGCCCCGGTATCGACGGCCTCGGCCGCGGCGGGATCGACAGCCGCCATCCAGGCCGACACCTGCGCGGTCAAGTCCCGGCCGTCCGGAAAAGTGCTGCAAGGCTACTGGGAGAACTGGGACGGCTCGTCCAACGGCGTGCACCCGCCGTTCGGCTGGGTCCCGATCACCGACACGCGGATGACGGACCACGGCTACAACGTGATCAACGCGTCCTTCCCGGTCATCCGCTCGGACGGCACCGTCCTGTGGGAGAACGGGATGGACGCGGGCGTCAAGGTGTCCACGCCCGCCGAGATGTGCGCGGCCAAGGCGGCGGGCGCCACGATCCTGATGTCGATCGGCGGCGCGGCCGCCGGCATCGACCTCAGCTCGACCGCGGTGGCCAACAAGTTCGTGGCCACCATCGTGCCGATCCTGAAGAAGTACAACTTCGACGGGATCGACATCGACATCGAGACCGGCCTGACCAACACCGGTAACATCAAGACGCTCTCGACGTCGCAGTCGAACCTGATCCGGATCATCGACGGCGTGCTCGGCCAGATGCCGTCGAACTTCGGCCTGACGATGGCCCCGGAGACCGCGTACGTCACCGGCGGGAGCATCACCTACGGCTCGATCTGGGGCGCCTACCTGCCGATCATCAAGAAGTACGCGGACAACGGCCGCCTCTGGTGGCTGAACATGCAGTACTACAATGGAAGCATGTACGGCTGCCACGGCGACTCGTACTCCGCGGGCACCGTGCAGGGCTTCACCGCGCAGACCCAGTGCCTGAACACCGGCCTGGTCGTGCAGGGCACCACCATCCGCGTGCCGTACGACAAGCAGGTCCCGGGCCTGCCGGCCCAGCCCGGCGCGGGCGGCGGCTACATGTCGCCCAGCCTGGTCTCCCAGGCCTACCGGTCCATCAGCGGCCTCAAGGGCCTGATGACCTGGTCGATCAACTGGGACGGCTCGAAGAACTGGACGTTCGGCAACAACGTCAAGTCCCTCCAGGGCCGATAGGAATCCGAATCTCACGTTCGGGGGCTCGGCGGCGTCTACAGGGCATGTACACGATCGTCGAGTCCCCGATGGGGGAACTGACCGTTGTCGCCCGCGAGGACGGGGCACTGACAGGGGTCTACTTCGAACAACACAAGCGGCGCCCCGCGCGGGACACCTTCGGAGCGCGGGAGGACGGCGCGTTCGGCGAGGTCAGGCGCCAGTTCGCCGAGTACTTCGCCGGTGAGCGCACCGAGTTCGACCTGCCGCTGGCGCCGGTGGGCGACGAGTTCCAGCTGCGGGTCTGGGACCTGCTGAGGAAGATCCCATACGGGGAGACCAGGTCCTATGGGGATCTGGCCCGTGAGCTGGGCGATGTCGCGCTGGCCCAGGCGGTGGGTGCCGCCAATGGGCGAAATCCGTTGATGGTCGTCGTGCCCTGCCACCGGGTGGTGGGCGCGGATGGCAGCCTGGTCGGGTACGCGGGCGGGCTGGCCCGGAAGCGTACATTGATCGACCTGGAACAGGCCGATCTCACGAACCGGCTGTGGTGACCGTCTACCGGGTGTGACCTTGCGACCTTTCGAACGGATCGTGGCCGAGTACGGCGCGATGGTGCTGCGGGTCTGCCGGGCCGTGGTCGGCCCGGCGGACGCGGAGGACGCCTGGTCGGAGACGTTCCTGTCGGCCCTGAAGGCCTATCCGTCGCTGCCGGCGGACGCGAACGTCGAGGCGTGGCTGGTCACCATCGCGCACCGCAAGGCGATCGACATCGTCCGGGTGCGCCAGCCGATCCCGGTCGCGACCATCCCGGAACGCGCGGCGAGCCCGCCCGCGGCTGACGACGGCCTGTGGGACGCGGTGAAGGCGTTGCCCGACAAGCAACGCCTGTCCGTGGCGTACCACTACCTGGCCGGCCTTCCGTTCAAGGAGGTCGCCGCGATCACCGGCGGCAGTACCGATGCGGCGCGCCGCGCCGCTGCCGATGGCATCAAGACCTTGCGCAGGACCTTCCAGGAGAGCAGTGATGAAGTTCCCTGATGTTGACCCGCGGACCGTGACCCGGCTGCGGGACCGGCTGGCCGCCGAGGCCGACCGTGAAGGAGTGCTGGATATCGCTTACCGCACAGTGGATACCCCCGTCGGGCAGCTCATGCTCGTCGCGACCGAGCAGGGGCTGCTGCGGGTGGTGTTCGAGCGGGAGGGCCATGAGGCCGTGCTCGAGCACATCGCCGACGTGGTGAGCCCGCGGATCCTCCAAGCCGCCAAGCGGCTGGACGAACCGTGGCGCCAGCTGGACGAGTACTTCGCCGGTGGCCGGCGGCGGTTCGAGCTGCCGCTGGATCTCCGGCTGGCCAAGGGGTTCCGGCGCACCGTGCTGGACCACCTGCCGGACATCGCATATGGACAGACGTGGAGCTACGCGCAAGTCGCGGCTGCCACAGGGAGTCCGCGTGCGGTGCGGGCGGTGGGGTCGGCGTGTGCGACCAACCCGATCCCGATTGTTGTTCCGTGCCACCGGGTTGTCCGGTCCGACGGGACCTACGGCGAGTACGTGGGCAGCCCGGAGAACAAGGTGCGGCTGCTGACG
>CBIMJO010000950.1:0-4645 GCA_966244135.1 uncultured Actinocrispum sp.
GTAGTCAGCAAGGCGGGCGCGGTCGGATGGGCGGCCATGCTCGGAGAGTCCAGCATCCTTGACGAGGTCGGGCGCGGTCCGCAGCCGGACTGCCCGGGCGAGCCAGGCACAGTCAGCGAGCCGGGCGTGGGCGGAGAGCCGGGTGCGGTCAGCAAGCCGCACGCTCAGCAAGCCGCGCACGGTCGGCGAGGTGGGCGGGCTTGCCGTCGTCGAGGGGTGTCCGGGCTCGTGGTGGGGCGATCCGGCGCTGCTCGGCGGCGTCCGGGTCTCGGCGGCGGGGTCTTCGGGGTGGAGGTGCTGTGCGAGGACGGGCTGTTCACCCGGGCCATGGCGGCCGCCACCAACAAAGAGGGCTCGCCGGCCGGATGGGCTTAGGCCGTCAGCTGTGGCCTTCGTAGTCGAACGGGACCTGGCCGTTGCTCCGCGGGAAGACCGGCTGGACGTGTGGGTTGGGGGTGTGCATGCCCGTGGCTTGGGTCGCGCGCAGGTGCGTGCGACCCTTGCCCACGGTTCGGAGGGTGTGTGCCAGGAGGTCTTCGAACTCGGCGAGTTTGCCGTCGACGTAGGCGTCGCACTCCGAGCGCAGGCGGTCGGTCTCGGCCTTGGCGGCGTCCACGATCCGGTTGGACTCCACGTGGGCCGCGTGCACGACCTCCGTTTGGGAGACCATCCGGGACTGTTCGAGCCGGCCGTCCTCGACGGCGTGCTCGTAGGACTCGCGGCCGGCCTGCAGCATCCGGTCGGCCTCGCCCTGCGCCCGGCCGACCAGCTCGTCGTACTCGGCCTGGCCCTTGGCGACCTCACGGTCCGCGGCCTGCTCGGCCTCGCTGACCATCCGGTGCGCGCGGGCCTGCGCCTCGGCCAGGATCCGCTCGGCCTCCGCACGGGCGTTGGCCAGCGTGTTCTCGGCTTCCGAGGTGGCCTTGCTGAGGGTGGTGCTGGCCTCGTGCTCGGCCTTGCCGACCAGCTCGTCCTTGTGGTCCAGGACGTCCTGGGCGTCGTCGAGCTCGCCGGGCAGCGCGTCGCGGACCTCGTCGAGCAGTTCGAGCGCGTCGCCGCGCGGCACGATGCAGTTGGAGGTCATCGGGACACCCCTGGCCTCCTCCAGGATCGTGACCAGCTCGTCGAGGGCCTCGAACACCCGGTACACGCCGCACTCCCTTGGTTTGTCCACCGCCTCCGGTCACAACTTTGCCAGCTCCAGCGCGCGCAGGTGCGGACGTCGGCGGTGTGTCAAGCGCGGATGTTCACCAGACGGAAGCTGGCGTAGTGGTCGGCGGTGTAGAAGTACTCGCCGGCACTGCCGGTGATGATCCGCCGTGCGCCGCGGTCCGGGCTGCCCGGCGTCTTGACCGTGTACTCGTGGTAGTAGCTCGCGGAGCAGGTGGGCAGGATCCGCTCGCGGTTCTGGAACACCTGGCCGTCCTGCCGGTACGGGAACGGCCCGCCCTGCTGGATCAGCCGCACGGTGTCGGTCGCCTGGGCGGGCAGCGCGGACAGGTTTACCTTGGTGAAGCCGGACGTGTTCCCGCAGGCGGCCTGGATCGCAAGCTCGTTCGCGGTCGCCGGGACGCCGATCCCGACCAGCCCGATCACCAGGGCGAACAGGACCTTCACGGCACGTAGTGTGATGTTGGTCATTCTCGGACCGTAACCCGATGGTGTGACCACAAGGTGACACAGTTACAGCGTGATGGTGGAGATCCGCAAAGCCCGAGCTGAAGACGTTCCCTCGATCGTGTCCCTGATCGCCAACGACCAGCTGGGCGCGACCCGTGAGCACCCCGGCGACCCCCGGTACCTGACGGCGTTCGAAGAGATCGACCGCGACCCGAACCAGTTCCTCGCGGTGCTGGACCTTGGCGGTGAGGTCGTGGGGACGCTGCAGCTCACCTACACGCCGGGACTGTCCCGGGTGGGGATGACGCGGGCGACCATCGAGGCGGTGCGGGTGCGCTCGGATCAGCGGGGGTCGGGGTTGGGGCAGCGGTTCATCGAGTGGGCGATAGACATGGCTCGCGACCGCGGCTGCGGTCTTGTTCAGCTGACCACGGATGCCACGCGGGAGGACGCCCATCGGTTCTACGAGCGGCTCGGGTTCAAGGCGAGCCACGTCGGGATGAAGCTGGCCCTCTGACCCGCGTGTCTCACGTTCGTCCGGGGTGTGTCGCACGGTGGCCTGCCCGCTTCTGGGGCTAGGCGCGTTCGGCGAGGCGGGTGATGAGGCGTTCGTGGATCTTGGGTGGCAGCAGGTGGGTGACGTCGCCGCCGTACTTCGCGACCTCTTTGACCAGGGAGCTGGACAGGAAGCTGTAGGCGGGGCTGGTGGGCATGAACAGGGTGTCGATGCCCGACAGCTGCTGGTTCATCTGGGCCATCTGCAGCTCGTAGTCGAAGTCGCTGACCGCCCGCAGGCCCTTCACGATCGCCTTGATCCCGTGCTGCTCGCAGTACTGGACCAGTAACCCGTGCCACGAGTCCACCCGCACGCCCGGCAGGTGCGAGGTCACCTCGCGGAGCATGTCCGTTCTCTCCTCGACGGTGAAGAGTGTCTGCTTGCTCTTGTTGATCATCACCGCGATCACGACCTCGTCGAAGACCTTGGCCGCGCGTTCGATGATGTCGAGGTGCCCGTTGGTGACAGGGTCGTAAGAGCCTGGGTAGACCGCCCGCCGCATGGCCGAAACCTAGCAGCCGAAGGGCCTCACCCTGGGTGTGCGTGGCCTCGATCACCCCTCGGGATGGCAGGCCCAGTGCAACGCGGTGTCGCCGTACTTCCGGACCTTCAAAGCCCGAAAAGCCGCGGGCCACTCCGGGGCCGCGGATCGCACGGACCGCTCGAGAACGATCAACGCGCCCGGGCGTGTCCACCCGACGAGCGCCTGCAGGACGAGAGAGACATCTGTGTCCGCATAAGGCGGGTCGGCCAGAACCAGATCGTAGACCGATGTAGGCCCAGCCGAGAGCACGGTCTGCACGCGCCCCGGAACCACCGAAGCCCCAGGCAGCCCCACAGCGGCGACGTTGGACCGCAGCACGGTCAGCGCGTTCCGGTCGGACTCCACAAAGGTCACCGACGAGGCACCCCGGGAGAGAGCCTCCAGACCGAGGGCGCCGGAACCCGCGTACAGGTCCAGCACGGCCGCGCCGTCCAGGTCCAGCCTGGACTCGATCGCGCTGAACAACGCCTCGCGGACCCGTTCGGATGTCGGGCGGGTGCCCCGGGGTGGCACGACCAGCCGGCGGCCGCCGGCCGTGCCCGCCACAATCCTCGTCACATGGTCATCGTCTCACCGGCCGTTGAAGCCGCCGCCGTTGACGTGCAGGACCTGTCCCGTCACGTGGGCGGCGCCCGGCGAGGCGAGGAACGACACGGCCGCGGCCACGTCCTCCGGCTTGCCCGGCCGGCCCGAGGGGATCTCGCCGATCAGGAACTCCCGGCGCTCGGATGTCAGGGTGTTGTTGAAGAAGTCCGTGTCCACGGTCATGCCCGGGGACACGATGTTCGCGGTGGCCTTGCCCGCGAGTTTCTTGGCCAGCTCGACGTTCCACGTCACCAGCGCGGCCTTGGCCGGCCCGTACGAGCCGTTGCCGCGGACCCCGGCGATCGAGCCGATGCTGATCACCCGCCCGCCCTCGGCCAGCCGGGGCAGCAGCGCCTCGGTGACCAGCACGGCCGAGATCACGTTCGACTCGTAGTCGGCGATCCACAACGCTCGCAGGGATGTCAGGTCGGTCGCCTTGAGGCCCTGGCGGGCCATGTTGGCGCCGGCGTTGTTCACCAGGATGTCGACGGTCTCCGGCAGGCCGGCCAATGCGGCTTCGACCGCATCCGGCTCTGTGGCATCGAACACGACGTCCCGCGCGCCGATCTCCTTGGCGGCCGTGGCGAGCACGTCCGCCCGGCGCCCGGTGATCACCACCTCCGCACCGTCTCTGACCAGCTGCGCAGCGATCGCGCGGCCGATTCCAGTTCCCCCACCAGTGACCACAGCAGTCAGTGTCATAGCCGAATAATCTCGGGCACCTGAAACACATGGTCAAGTTTTCACATATGTGGAAGGTGACGGCAGCAACATCCATGGCCCAATCGGTTTGTCAACCGCTGAGAGAGCGTAACGTGGACGTTCCGTCCCAATCACGATCCCGGGAGCCATGGGTGTCGCAAGCCTCAGTCCGACAGGACGAGATCGCGGTCGAGCAGAAGCATGTAGACGTTGTCTACGAGCGGCTGGCGGAGATGCGGGTCGAAGCCGCGCAGATGCGCGACCGTGGGGACCAGCTGGCCCACGGGGCGCGCACGGAGGCCGTGTTCGAGCAGGCCTCGATGCTGTACGAGCGGGACGTGATGGTCCGGCATGCCAACCGGATCCTGCAGATGCTCGATTCCGAGCACGAGGGCCTGGTGTTCGGCCGGCTGGACGACGTCACCGGCGAGACGCTCTACGTGGGCCGCCTGGGCATACGGGACGCCGAGTTCGAGAACCTGGTGACCGACTGGCGCGCGCCCGCGGCGGCGGCGTTCTACCAGGCGACCGCCGAGCAGCCGATGGATGTGGTGCGCCGCAGGGTGATCCGCTCGTCCGGCCAGCAGGTGATCGAGATCGAGCCCAGGGCATTTGACAGCGCGCCATATTTCGCCGCG
>CBIMJO010000951.1:0-4645 GCA_966244135.1 uncultured Actinocrispum sp.
CCGCCGGGCATGAAGCTCGGCGGCATCCGGGTCGCCCGGCTGGGCGACGTGCCCATGGTCGGCGTGTTGCGCGGGATCCCGCGCCCGCTGCTGGTGGCGCTGATCATCCCGGCGGCCATCTGGGACGCGGACCGCCGGGGCCTGCACGACAAACTTGTCGGCACGGTCGTCGTGCGCACGCGTTGACCATGCTGCGTGCGGCCGCCGCGGGCTTCGGTGCGCTCGGTCTGCTCAGCGGCCTGGCCGCCGCGCTCATCTCCGAAGCGGGTGACAACTGGGGTTACTCCGCGTATGCGGCCATGCCGCTGGACGTGGAGATCGCGATCTTCTACTCCGCCATGGGCATGCTCGTCACGTGGCGCAAACCGAGGAATCTCGTCGGTTGGGCACTGCTGACGATCGCCGCCTGGGACGGGGTCGTCGCGGTGATGACCGCGCTGGTCGGCTCGTTCGACTCACCGGATCAGCCGATCGTGCGAACTCTGATGGCGATCCAGAACGGTGGGTGGGCGCCGCCGATCTGGGCGATCGCGACGCTGCTGCCGTTGATCTATCCCGAAGGCCGGCTGCCCAGCAGGCACCTGTGGTGGGCGGTCGGTATCTCGGCCCTGGGCATCATCGGTTACGTGGCCGGGCTCACCCTTTTGGATGGGGACTACGGCGGCAAGTACAACGTGAAGAACCCGGCGGCGGTGCCGTCGCTGCAGGGCTTCGCGGGCGTGCTGACCGACATCAGTGAGAACGTGCTGCTCGTTATGTCCGGCGTGGCGCTCGTCACACTTGCGGTGCGCTGGTGGCGGTCAGGCGGTGTGAAGGCACGCCAGCTGTCACTGCTGTTCTGGGCCTCGCTGTTCGGCGCCGTCCAGGCGGGTGTCCGCGAGATCATCGCGTTCCCGCCGGTGCCCGACCACATCCTCGAGGTGCTCGCGGCGGCTTTCGTGCCGATGGCGGTGGCAGTCGCCGTGACCCGCGACCGGCTGTACGACCTGGATCTGGCGGTTCGCCGTGGCGTGGTCACCGTCGCCGTGGTCGCCAGCCTGCTCGCCTGTTATCTAGGGCTGTACGCCCTGTTGTCGCTGACCATGTCGGTGACCTCGGTCTTCAACGCGGGACTCGCCGGTGCGGCGATCTTCCCGATCGCGCTGCTGCTCACCAAATGGGTCCGCCAGGTCACCTGGGGACGCCGGGTCGACATCATCGAGGCTGTCACCGGATTGGGCCAGCGTATGCGCGATCGGCTGGAAATCCCCGAGGTGCCGGCTGCGGTGTGTGAGGAGATCGTCGGCTCGCTGCGGCTACGGCTGGCTCGTCTCGAACTGGAGACAGGTGACAGCGTGCGGACGCTCGCCGAGGTGCGTCAGTGCGAGGCCGAGGCTGAGCCGGTGACGTTCGAACTGTGGCACCGCGGCACGGTTGTGGGGCGGTTAGTGGTAGCGCCGCCCGAGGGGCATGAGCATCTCGACGAAATGACCGTGCAGGCGCTGGCTTCGCTGGCCGACCAGGTCGCGCCGGTCGTCGCGGCGCTGCGGTTGGACGAGGAACTGCTGCGCAGCCGGGAACAGTTGGTCACCGCGCGCGAAGAGGAACGGCTACGGCTCTCGCGCGACCTGCATGACGACGTCGGCCCGACGCTCGCCGGAATCCGGCTCCAGCTCGACGCGGTGCGCGCGAAGCTGCCGGACGACGCCTCCGCGCTGGACCTGATGGACCGCGCGGTGGTCGCGATCCAGGACGCGCTGGGCATCGTGCGGCGCGTGGCCTACCGGCTGCGCCCGCCCGAGCTGGACACGTTGGGCTTGGTCGGGGCGTTGCGCGAGCTGTCGGTGTTCCTGTCCGGGCCGACTCTGCGGGTCGAGACGGTGCTTCCGGACGAGGTGACGGCGCTGTCCAAGTCGGTCGAGGTGGCGGCGTACCGGATCGTGGCGGAGGCGCTGACCAACGTCGTGAAGCACGCCCAGGCGACGTCGGCGTCGGTGAGCCTGCTGATCGACGACCGTGGGGTCGTCGTCGAGGTGCGCGACGATGGCGTCGGTCTGCCGGAGGACGCGGGCAACCGGGGCATGGGCCTGCGGTTCATGGCGCAGCGGGCACAGGAGATCTCGGGCGAGTTCTCCTACCGCAACACCTCACCGGGCCTGCTGGTGCGCGCGATCCTGCCGGCGACGAGAGCCTGACCAGCTCGCTGAGGTCCGATTTCGGCCTTCGACCGAGGCGAACTCTCATCGACCGAGATCCACGGGGCACGGCTCTAGCGGCGGCGCATGGTCCGCTGGATGTTGCGCATCTTGGCGCCCTGGGGCAGCGGGCCCTTGGGCATCGCGGCACCCCGGCTGGCCAGCGCGGACAGCCGCTTCTCCAGCGTGTCGACCTGCTTGGGGCCGAGGTTGCGGGGCAGCTTCATCATCTTCGACTGCAGTTTGGCCAGCGGGACCTGGCCTTCCTCGTTGCCGATGATGATGTCGTAGATCGGGGTGTCGCCGACGACCCGCGAGACGCGCTTTTTCTCCTGCGCCAGCAGGGCCTTCACCCGGTGCGGCGCGCCTTCGGCGACCAGGACGACGCCGGGGCGGCCGAGCACGCGGTGCACGGCGTCGAGCTGCGTCGTGGCGGCGACGGTCGGCGTGACCCGCCAGCCGCGCTTGAGGTTCTCCAGCGCCCACGCGCCCGCGCCGGGCTGGCCGTCGGCCTTGGCGTAGACGTTCTTCTGCACCCGGCGGCCGAACACGATGACCGCGCCGAGGATGCCGAACATGATGCCGACCGGCAGCGCCATCCACTCGATGCCGAACAGGGCGCCCAGCAGGAACACGACCCCGGTGATGACCAGGAGCGTGCCCAGCATCCACGGAATCAGCCAAGGGTCGTCCTTGCGCTGCATCTTGAAGGCCTGCCAGATCTGGCTGCGTTTCGCCTTCGATGCCGCGCGCCGCTCGGCCTTGGCCGCCTTCGCGGCTTCCTTGTCCTGCGTACCCGCCATGACCACCAGGATACGGCGCAGCCAAACCGTGCGAACGGCCCGTTCGCACGGACATGTCGTTGACGATCTCCAGAGCCGCTCTGTCAGGATGCAAGCATGAGCACTGACACAGAAAAGGGGCTCCTCGACGGCCTCGATCCGGAGCAACGCGCGGCCGTCCAGGCACCGCGCGGACCGGTGTGCGTGCTCGCCGGCGCCGGCACCGGCAAGACCAGGACGATCACCCACCGGATCGCCTACCTCGTGCACACCGGGCATGTCGCCGCCGGGCAGGTCCTGGCCGTCACGTTCACCAACCGTGCCGCCGGGGAGATGCGCACCCGGCTGCGCGCGCTGGGCATCCACGGCGCCCAGGCCCGGACGGTCCACAGCGCCGCGTTGCGCCAGCTCCGCTACTTCTGGCCCAGAGTGGTGGGCGACGCGCCCTGGGAACTGGTCGAAGGCAAGCTGCGGCTGGTCGGCCAGGCGGCGCACAAAGTCAGCGCGCCCACCGAGGTCGAGGTGCTGCGCGACCTCGCTAGCGAGATCGAGTGGGCGAAGTCGTCACTGGTCGCGCCGGACGACTACCCGGAGGCCGTCCACCGCCGTCGCCGCGAACCCCCTGTGCCCGCCACACAGGTCGTTCAGGTGTATCAGGCGTACGAGGCGTTGAAGAACAAGGCGAAGCTGCTCGACTTCGAGGATCTGCTCCTGCACACGGCCGCCGTGCTGGACGACCACCCGAACGTCGCCGATGAGTTCCGCGAGCGGTACCGCTGCTTTGTCGTGGACGAGTACCAGGACGTCACGCCGCTGCAGCAACGCGTCCTGAACGGCTGGCTCGGCTCGCGCGACGATCTCACCGTCGTCGGCGATGCGAACCAGACGATCTATTCCTTCGCGGGCGCCTCGCCCAGGCCGCTGCTGGAGTTCACCCGCCGGTATCCCGAGGCGTCCGTGGTGCGGCTTGAGCGTGACTACCGGTCCACGCCTCAGGTCGTGACCCTGGCCAACCAGGTGATCTCCGCGGCGCGCGACCGTCCCGCCGGGTCGCGGCTGAAGCTGGTCGGCCAGCGTCCGGCCGGGCCGCCGCCGAAGTTCTCCGAGTTCGACGACGAGCCCGCCGAGGCGGCCGCGGTCGCCCGGCGGATCAAGGACCTCGTCGACGCCGGGACGCCGTTGAGCGAGATCGCCGTGCTGTACCGGGTGAACGCGCAGTCAGAGACGTACGAGCAGGCGCTGACCGAGCTAGGCATCCCGTACCTGGTGCGGGGCGGCGAGCGGTTCTTCGAGCGGCAGGAGATCCGGCAGGCGGTCGTCGTGCTGCGGGCCGCGGCCGGGGATCCGCCTTCGGGCGAGCTGCCGGACGTTGTCCGCAAGTTGCTCGAACGCGTCGGCCTGACCGCCGAGCCGCCGTCCGGCGGGTCCGCGCGGGAGCGGTGGGAGTCGTTGCTGGCTCTCGTCGAGTTGTCCGAGGAGCTGGCCGCGACCGTGCCCGAGGCCGATCTGGGCCGGTTCGTCGGTGAGCTTGAGGTGCGCGCCCAGGCTCAGCATCCGCCGACGGTCGAGGGCGTCACTCTGGCTTCGCTGCACGCCTCCAAGGGGCTGGAGTGGGACGCGGTGTTCCTGATCGGTCTGACCGATGGCACGTTGCCGATCCAGTTCGCCGACGGTGACGAGGCGCTCGCG
>CBIMJO010000952.1:0-4641 GCA_966244135.1 uncultured Actinocrispum sp.
CCCGAGCAGCTGCGCCGCGAGGTGGACCGGCTGCGCCGGGAGCACGCCGAGGCCCGCGAGCAGAGCATCCGCGACAGCCTGACGGCCAGCTACAACCGCCGGTACCTCGACCAGCGCCTCGTCACGCTGCTGTCCGAATGGGGCGGCAAGCCGGGCGGGCTCGCCGTCGCGCTGGTCGACCTGGACTGGTTCAAGCAGGTCAACGACACCTTCGGCCACCTGATCGGCGACCGGGTGCTGCAGCGCGTGGTGGAGCTGCTGCAGGACGGCCTGCCCGCGGACGGTTTCTGCGCCCGCTACGGCGGCGAGGAGTTCGCGCTGGTGCTGCCCGCGGTGGACGGCCAGACCGCCGTCGCGATGGCCGAGGCGGCCCGGATCAAGGTCGAGAACCACGACTGGAACAAGATCGTGCTGGGACTGCGGGTCACGGTCAGCATCGGTGTCGCGCATGAGCCGGCGCCGGGCATCGGAGTGGGTCCGGAGCGTCAGCTGCGGCAGGCCGACGGATTGCTTTACACGGCCAAACAGAGTGGTCGTAACGCTGTGGCGTATCGCGTGGGCGGCCGCACGTTCCTCGCCGGGCCGGCCGCGGGCCGCCGCGCGGTGACCGAGCCGAGGGCGCTGGCCTACTAGAGAGTAGGTCGCTTGTCCCCCGTTCGGCCTATCGGTCTGCGCAGTTCTGCGTACCGAACGTAAGCAATCGTCCTCGGCCTGTCGTCAGAACCGGCTGCCGCCCGTACTATCTCCGGGCAACGCCTACTGAGGGTCTGCAACACTGGTTATTCCCGCCGCCGCTGGACATGCGGCGCCGTGTTGATATCGTGACGTGACTGAGATTGGAGGGATACCTGGTGCCCGACGAAGATCACGCGTACGGCACTGGTTCCCGCCGCAGTCGTCACTCAACCGAGGAAGCTTCACCCGATCAGCAGCCGCGGCGTCGCAGACGGTCAATGGAGGACTCGGGCGGGGTCAGCGTCTCGGACCTGGTCAAGCGGCATACCCGTACCGACCTGCCGATTCCTCAGACGACCGCGGTAGCACCGGCGCCGGAACCACCGCGAGCCCCGCAACGGGCCGCGCGCTCGGCCGACCCTGTGCAGCCGCCGGCTCCGTCGCGCCGGGCCGCCCAGCCGCGCATGCAGGCGCCTCCGCCGCCCGCACCGCCGGCCGAGCCACAGCCCCGAGCCGACCGGCCGGAGCAGCGCTCCGCGCAGATGCCGCGCCCTGAGCTGCCCAGCAGGCCCCGGCCCGCGCCGCAGCCGCCGCAGGAACCACGCGCCCCACGCAGCAACAGCTTCCCGAACGCCCGCAGCAACAGCTTCCCCAATGGAAGGCCGCAAAACGGACAAGCTTCCGGTGCGATGCCGTCCGCGCAAGCATCGGGTGCATATCAAGTTCCGCCCCCGCCCCGTGGGCACACGTCGGGTCCGCGGCCGATGCCGCAGCCCTCGGCGTCCATGCCCCGGCCGCCGCGCCCGCCGAACGGGCGTGCACCGGGCCAGGAGTCCGTCCAGCTGCCGATCCCCCCGGCGAACGGCCAGTCCTCGGCTCAGCTGCCGATGAACGGCCAGGCGCCACACCAGCTGTCCCAGCAGCTGCCGATCCCGCCCGCGAACGGGCAGGCCTCCGGCCAGATGCCGATCGCCCCCGGCCAGGCCTCCGCGAGGTTGCCGATCCCGCCGGTCAACGGTCAGGCGTCCGGCCACATGCCGGTCACCCCGGTGAACGGCCAGGCCTCGGGTCAGATGCCGGTGACCCGCGCGCCCGGTCAGGCGTCGGTGCAGATGCCGATCCCGCCCGCGGCGGAGAAGACGCAGTTCGCCTCGGCGGTGCCGCAGCCGAACCAGCAGACCGGCTCGAACCCGGTCCCGCCCGCGCTGCAGCGCCCGCAGGGTGATGCCGAGCGGCCCGCGCCGCCGGAGCGCCCGGCCCCGCCGGACCGGCGCAAGCCGGTGGCCCCGCGCCGCGACGACATCAGCATGACCACCGAGATGGAGGCCATCTCGGAGAGCGTGCAGGAGATCCGCCGGGTCGACGCGACCCTCGCGCGGTTCTCCGCCGTGCATGACGAGCTCGCCGAAGAGGAACGACTAAAGAAGGAAAAGCGCGAGCGCTTGATGCCATGGCTAAAAGCCGAAAGCGAGGGCGGAGAAGAGCCTGACGCCCTCGCGGAACACCAGGCACCAGGCACCTTTGACGAAGAGCTGATGGCTCAGGAGACGGTTCTCACCGAACCGGCTCCCAGGAAGAAGTCCACGAAGCGGCGTCCACCGCCGCGCAAGGCTGCACTGGCCGGGCGGATCTCCACCGCCGCCCTGGCCGCGATCCTGCTCGTGGCCACCGGGTACGCCTGGAAGGTCACGAACCTCGACGGCCAGGTCCGGCAGGTGGACGCGCTCGACCCGAACTCGGCGGCGATCGCCGATGCCCCGGCGCAGCTGGGCGACGAGAACTTCCTGATGGTCGGTTCGGACACCCGCGAGGGTGCCGACGCCGAGGACGGCGTCGGCACCGCGGACAGCGTGCCGGGCGCCCGCTCGGACACGATCATGGTCGCGCACGTGCCGAAGGACCGGAAACGCGTGGTCATGGTCTCGTTCCCACGGGACCTGGAGATCCAGCGCCCGGAGTGTGACCGGTACGACTCCAAGACCGGCAAGTACACCAGCGAGAAGGTCAAGCCCGCGGCCAACCAGAAGATCAACACGGCGTTCCAGGTCGGCGGCCCGAAGTGTGTGACCAAGGTCATCCAGACGCTGACCGGGCTGCGGATCAACCACTTCGTCGGCATCGACTTCAACGGCTTCAAGGACATGGTCAACGCCGTGCAGGGCGTCGAGGTGTGCGTCGAGCAGCCGATGTACGACACCGAGCTGAAGACCTGGATCGTGCAGACCCCCGGCCAGAACGTGAAGCTGGAGGGTGACGCGGCGCTGAACTTCGTGCGCGCCAGGCACGTCAAGATCAGCCCCACCTCCAGGCAGGGCGACCCGACCTCCGACTACGGCCGGATCAAGCGCCAGCAGCGGTTCCTGTCCTCCTTGCTGCGCAAGGCGATGTCCGGCCAGGTGCTGCTGAACCCGGGCAAGCTCAGCGACTTCATGCAGGCGTTCGGCAAGGCCACCTTCGGCGACGGCATCGCCACCAACGACATGATCACGCTCGGCCGGTCGCTGCAGAACGTCGGCGCGGGCAAGGTCCTGTTCATCACGGTGCCCACGGTCGGCCTTCCGAACAAGCGCGGCAACGAGGAACTTCGCGAGAAGGACAACAAGAACCTCTTCACCGCGATCATCAACGAGCAACAGCTGCCCGGTGAGCAGGCCGACGGCAGTGGCCCGCAGGGGCAGGCGCAGAACAAGCCGCCGGACTCGTTGAAGCAGCAGGGCCCGGTCGACCCGAAGAACGTCAAGATCCAGGTGCTCAACGCGGGTGCGGGCGACGGCAAGGCCGGCCCGGCCGCCAACGCCTTACGCAGCCAGGGTTTCCAGATCATGCGCACCGACAACAGCGGGGAGAAGCTGCCCACCACGACGGTTCGCTACGGCTCGAACGAGGCGGCCGCGCAGCTGGTGGCCTCGACCATCGCCGGTGCCCAGGTGCAGAAGGACGACTCGCTCGGTGGCGCGGTCATCCTGTTGCTGGGCCAGAACTACAACGGCAAGGTCAACCCGGCCAAGCAGGGCGCGGGCGCCCCCGACGCCGGCCAGCCCCCCGCGGGGAACCAACCCCCGGCGAACAACACCCCACTGCCAGGTGATCTTTCGACCGTCAACGCGGGCGACACGAAGTGCGCCTAAGTGTTCACTCCGGTTCACTCACGGTTCACTTCTGGATTCGGTAAGAAAGGACAGCGGGACGTAGGCTGGCGCCCATGCGTGAGGCCTACCGTGGCCAGCTCGGTCAGCTCGCCGACCAACTGGCAGACATGTGTTCCATGGTCGGCGATGCGATGTCGCTGGCCACGAAGTCCCTGCTCGAGGCGGATCTTGCGCTCGCCGAGCAGGTGATCGGCGATGACGTGAAGGTCGACGACGCGCGGTCCAAGACCGAGGAGGACGCCTACGCCCTCCTCGCCTTGCAGGCCCCGGTCGCGACCGACCTGCGCACCGTGCTCGCGGTGATCCACGCCGCGGAAAGCCTGGAGCGGATGGGCGACCTGGCCCTGCACGTGGCCAAGGCCGCGCGCCGCCGCCACCCCAACCACGTGCTGCCCGAGTCCGTGACGCCGTACTTCGCCGAGATGGGCAAGGTCGCCTGCAAGATGGCGGCCAAGGCGGAACAGGTGATCCGCACCCAGGACATCAAGCTCGCGCGGGAACTCGACGAGACCGACGACGAGATGGACGACCTGCACCAGCACCTGTTCACGGTGCTGATGGACCGCGAGTGGCCTTATGGTGTGGCGGCCGCGGTGGACGTGACCTTGTTGGGACGCTTCTATGAGCGGTTCGCCGATCACGCTGTCTCAGTTGCGAACCGGGTGGTTTTCGTTGTGACTGGGCGGATGCCGGGATACTCCACCGACGAACTCTGAGGGCGCGCGGGCTTCTAGGGCGTGCGGGGCGAGGCGCGGTTTCGATTTGGTGTGGGGCACCTTCAAATCGAACCGCGTCGACCTGCCCGATCAACCTTGCA
>CBIMJO010000953.1:0-4641 GCA_966244135.1 uncultured Actinocrispum sp.
GCATCACCACCTGACACAGCCAACCACACCCTTTGCCGGGCCCTCCCTACCCGGCGCACGCCGCGACGAGGGTCCCCTCCAGGGGGATCCCCTGCTTTCACGATCTCGCAGGGAGGCGACAGTTCGCGGGCGCCGGGGGTTCAGGGACTGTGGGTTGTCCACAGGGGAGGGTTATCCACAGCGCGGGGTCAGCGGGCTTGTCAAGTAGCCGCAAGGCGCGCCATTGGGTGGGAGGCCCTGGCTGGCCTGGTAGCCGCCGGGCGGGGAGCCCTCGGGCCGAAACCCTGGCTCGTCTGTTAACCGCGGAGCGGGGAGCCGTGGCTTGCCTTGTAGCTGCGGGCACCATTGGGCCGGGGAGACCTAGCTGGCCTAACAGCAGAGGCCGGGGGCTATCAGGCAGAAACTCTGGCTGGGCCCAACAGCCACGAGACCGGGAGCCATCAGGCACGAACCTCGCTGGCCTAACAGCAGCGAGGCCGGAGGCTATCAGCCAGAAACCCTGGCTGGGCCCAACAGCCACGAAACCGGGAGCCAGCAGGCACGCGACCGGCAGCCATCAAGCGGGGAGCCCTGACTGGCCTAGTAACCGCGGGGTGGGTAGCCGTTGGGTGGGTAGGGCTGGGGTGGTTGTTGTGGGGTTCCCCAGGCTGGCTGTTGTTGTGGGTACTGGGTGGGTTGGGGGAAGCCTTGGGGGGCTGAGGGTTGGCCCATCGGCATCGGTTGTGCGGGTGGGTAGGCCGCGGGCATTGGTTGCGGGGCCGAAGGTTGGGCGTAGGGCTGCGGGGCCGAAGGTTGGGCGTAGGGCATCGGCTGTTGGTTCGCCGGAACCATCGGGAAGGGTGGCTGGCCCATGGCTGCGGGTGGGTGGGCTCCGGGCATCGGGAAGGGCTGCGATGCCGGTTGCTGGCCCATTCCGGGGGCGAGGCCTGGTTGTTGCGGGGCCTGGGGGTAGCGCTGCAACACGTGCTCGGGGAGGCTTCGCGCCAGCGCTGTCACCGTGCGGCCGATGTCGATGATCTCCTGCGGCGTCGTCCGCGTGAAGGTGTTGACCATGGCGTAGATCAGCTCGTTGCCGACGATCGCCCACTGCGACAGCCGCAGCTGGCGCATCGTGCCGATCACCTGCGGCGTGAACAGCTCCGCGGCCAGGTTCAGGTCGCCGTCGAGGATGTGCTGCTTGTTGAAGTCCAGGTCGGGGGTCTGGGGGTGCGGGGCGTTGCCGGCCCAGATGCGGCGGGGCCCGATGTGCAGCGGCGGCAACACGTTCGGCAGCTTGACGACCCAGACGGTGTTGACCTCGTTCGAGTCGTTGTAGACCACCGAGCCGTACGAGGTGACCTTGGTGCGGCGCTGGTAGTCGAACACCGTGACGTGAGCGCCGTCGAGGGGGCCGCTGATCACGCCGAACACCACCCGGCGGTCACCGCGCTCGGTGAACGGCGGGATCTGCCCGTAGGTTTGCATCAGCTCGGGTGCGTACGGCACGAACTGCCAGCCCTGGCTCATCGCGAACTGCTGGCGCTCCGCGTTCTTGATGTCCTGGCGCTTGCGCAGGAACTGCCGCGGCAGCACCAGGGTGAACACGTTGATCAGGGCGAAGACCCCGACGATCCCGATGATTGCCAGCACGACCAGCACAGCACAGACCCCCAGGTCTCGTCCCCCGGCCGAACTAAGACGTCCGGCAGTTCGCCCGAGAACCTACCCCACGCGTGCCCGGCCCGCCGCCCGAAGGGGCAAAGAAGACGGGGCAATGAAAACGCGGTGAAGCCGGGCCGGGTGTCCACGCCCGGCCTTGCTTCACCGCGTTGAAAAGACCTCAGCCCTCACGCTGGGCGCGGAGCTTGGCCAGCGCCTCGGCGAGGATGGCCTCACCGTCAGCGTCCGACCGGCGCTCCTTCACGTACGCGAGGTGCGTCTTGTAGGGCTCGTTGCGGGGCGCGTTCGGCGGCGCCTCCCGGTCCTTGCCACCGGGCAGGCCACAGCGTGGGCAGTCCCACGACTCCGGCTCCTCGGCGTCCACGGCGAACGACGGGCGCGACTCATGCCCGTTCGCACACCAGTAGGACACCCGGCGTCTCGGCGCGGACTCACCGCGCTCCGACTCGCCCATCGGTCCAGCGCCGACCCGGGTACCCCGAATCGCGTTTCCACCAGCCATCGATCCTCACACCCCCATCACGCGGCAACCGAGTTGATCGCCTGACTTCGCCGATCCCCAGCGGCCGGCCTGATCACTGGATCTTGATCAGCAATCCGAGCCCGATGATGCAGATGAGCCAGATGACGCCCACGATCAGCGTCGCCCGGTCCAGGTTCTTCTCGACCACGCTGGAACCGGACAAGCTCGACTGCATCCCGCCGCCGAACAGCGAGGACAGACCACCACCGCGACCCCGGTGCAGCAGCACCAGGAGGATCAACAGCACGCTGGTGACGATCAAACCGATTTGCAGAGCCAGTTCCATTTCATCCTCGCTGTCGCACGGCAGGAACCACAGGTTACCTCGTACGTGTCGCGGTTTGACCACGGCCCGTACAATTCCCGAAACAGTTGCGTGCCGAAACCAATCGTCGCGGCTGTCGTGGCTCGGGTGGTGAGCCGGGCCGGGGGCATGCCCCGCCGCACTCTCATCGAAGGGCGGGATCGGCCGCCAAGACCGAGATCCGGCCGCCCTCGGGGAGACCGGATCCCCCACCGCTCAGACGAACGGGCCGCCGGCGGCCATGGCGGAGAGCTTGGTGAACTCCTCGCCGTCCAGGCTCGCGCCGCCGACCAGGGCGCCGTCGATGTCCGGCTGGGCCATCAGGTCCGAGACGTTGCTGGACTTGACCGAGCCGCCGTAGAGCACGCGCACCGCGGAAGCCACCTCGGCGCCGTACTTCTCGTCGAGCTTCTTGCGGATCGAGCCACAGACCTCCTGGGCGTCGGCGGGGGTGGCCACCTTGCCCGTGCCGATCGCCCACACGGGTTCGTAGGCGATCACGACGCCTGCCACCTGCTCGGCCTTCAGGCCCTTCAGGTTGGCGGTCAGCTGGTCACTGCAGTGCTCCACGTGCCCGCCTGCCTCACGGACGTCGAGCCGCTCGCCCACGCACAGGATGGGGGTGATCCCGTGCTTGAGCGCCGCCTTGACCTTCTTGTTGATCAGCTCGTCGCTCTCCTCGTGGTACTCACGGCGCTCGGAGTGGCCGACGACCACGTAGTGGCAGCCCAGCTTGCTCAGCATGGGCCCGGAGATGTCGCCGGTGTAGGCGCCCGAGTCGATCGGGGAGAGGTCCTGGGCGCCGTACTTCAGCTTGAGCTTGTCGCCCTCGATGACGTTCTGCACGGCGCGGATCGCGGTGAACGGCGGCAGCACCGCCACCTCGACCTTCGCGTAGTACTTCTCCGGCAGCGAGAACGCGATCTTCTGCACCAGCGCGATGGCCTCGAGGTGGTTGAGGTTCATCTTCCAGTTGCCGGCGATCAGCGGCGTGCGTGCCATTGTGCTCAGTCCTCCAGAACCGTGACGCCGGGCAGTTCCTTGCCCTCCAGGAACTCCAGCGACGCGCCGCCGCCGGTGGAGATGTGCGAGAAACCGTCCTCCGGCAGGCCGAGCTGGCGCACCGCGGCCGCGGAGTCGCCGCCGCCGACCACGCTGAACGCGTCGCTGTCGACCAGCGCCTGCGCAACGGCGCGGGTGCCGCCCGAGAACGCCTCGAACTCGAACACGCCCATCGGGCCGTTCCAGAACACGGTGGCGGCGTCGGCGAGCTTGCCCGCGAACAGCTCCCGGGTCTCCGGGCCGATGTCCAGGCCCTCGCGGTCGGCGGGGATCGCGTCGGTCTTCACGACCTCGAACTCCGCGTCGGGCGCGAACCCGGTCGCGGCGAGCACGTCCACCGGCAGCACGAGCTCCACGCCGCGCTTCTCGGCCTCGGCCAGGAAGCCGGCGACCTGGTCGAGCTGGTCGGACTGCAGCAGCGACCTGCCGACCTCGTGGCCCTGGGCCTTGAGGAAGGTGTACGCCATGCCGCCACCGATCAGCAGCCGGTCGACCTTGGTCAGCAGGTTCGCGATGACGCCGAGCTTGTCGGACACCTTCGCGCCGCCGAGCACGACCACGTACGGGCGGGCGGTGTCGTCGGTGAGCTTGCGCAGCACCTCGACCTCGGCCAGCACCAGGCCACCGGCGTAGTGCGGCAGCCGCTTGGCCACGTCGTACACCGAGGCCTGCTTGCGGTGCACGACGCCGAAGCCGTCGGACACGAACGCGGTCGCCAGCTGGGCCAGCTCGTCGGCCAGCGCGCCGCGCTCGGCCTCGTCCTTGCTCGTCTCGCGCGCGTCGAACCGGATGTTCTCCAGCAGCGCGACCTCGCCGTCGGCCAGCGAGTCCACAGTGGACCGCGCCGACTCGCCGACCACGTCCGCGGCCAGCTTGACCGGGGTGCCCAGCAGCTCGCCGAGCCGCTTGGCGACCGGGGCGAGCGAGGACTTGGGCTCGGGCGCGCCCTTGGGGCGGCCCAGGTGCGCGGCGATGACCACGCGGGCGCCGGCGCCGGTCAGCTGCCGGATGGTCGGCAGCGACGCGCGCACACGGCCGTCGTCGGTGATGGTCTCGCCGTCGAGGGGGACGTTCAGGTCGGCGCGCACCAGCA
>CBIMJO010000954.1:0-4638 GCA_966244135.1 uncultured Actinocrispum sp.
CGGGACCCACCGTCCGGCGGACGAGCTCCATCAGGTCGGGCAGCAGCCCGTTGAGTTGTTCGGTGATCCTTTTGTGGAGCGCAATCTCGTCTTGGATGCTGGGCGGATGCCGCGCTCTGGGGAACGGTTTGGAGGTCAGCCGATGCGGCTCGGTACGCAGGGTCTCGGCGATCAATTCGTGGCTGGGACGGTAAACGACGCGGCCGCCCTCAATGTCGCGGACGAGGTAGCCGCCGAGTGGGCCGGCGAGCAGGTCGGCGATCACGGAGTCGAGGTCCGACGGTGGCTGGTCGAGGAATGCTGTGGCGATAGCGGCCCAGACGTCAGCCCAAGGGACACCAGCGCCTTACGCGAAGGCGGTGGCCCGCAAGATCGCCAGCAGGACGTCAATGAGCCTTTTCATCCGGTAGCGGCCTCGTAGTTCTGTAAGTGTCTGTTTCCGAACCGGGCGTTGAAGGGGTGGACGCGGAGGCAAGGGGAGCTCCTGGTAGATCGGACGGTGTCTAAGCGCCGTTCCACCAGGAGCTCCGTTGTTATCGTGCCCGATGCCCGCGGGTGATGTCGCCGCGGGTGCCCGCTGTTGCCGCCTGACCTCGTCGCATCAACCGGTATCACGCGTCCGTCGGTATCCCACGGATCTCACCGACACTCAGTGGGCCGTGCTCGACCCGTTGCTGCCCGATCCGGCATGGCTCGCAGGTCGGGGCGGGCGTCGGGAGAAGCATTGCCGCCGGATCATCGTGGACGCGATCCTCTACGTCGTGGACAACGGCATCAAGTGGCGAGCACTGCCGGCGGACTTCCCGCCGTGGCCGACGGTCTACAAACGGTTCAGTGCCTGGGAGAAGACCGGCACAACCCAGTGTCTGCTCGACGGGTTGCGTGACCGTGCCCGCCTAGCGGCCGGACAGACCCCGGCACCCTCCGCAGCGATCATCGACTCCCAGTCCGTCCGCGCGGCCGAGACCGTCAGCCGGGCGACCCGTGGTTACGACGCGGGCAAGAAGGTCCAAGGACGCAAACGCCACATCGTCGTGGACACAGCCGGTTTCCTGCTGGCAGTACTGGTCACCCCGGCGTCCACACAGGACAGGGTCGCAGCTCGGTATCTGCTTCGACGGCTGTGTTCCACTGTCGGCAACCGCCTCCGGCTGATCTGGGCCGACGGTGGCTACACCGGCACCCTGCTCGCCTGGGCCCGCGCTGCCCTCGGACTGATTGTGCAGATCGTGCAACGCCCCGACCTGTCCCGCTTCACGGTGCTGCCCCGTCGCTGGGTAGTCGAGCGGACCCTGGCCTGGATCACCCGACACCGCCGCTGCGTCCGCGACTACGAACGACTACGTCATCACCACGAAGCCATGGTCCGCTGGGCCATGATCCGCATCACCAGCCGACGACTCACATAGCAAGATCAGTTCAGAAACAGGCACCAAGACCGTCGAGCCGTAAGTGCACGGTGCTGATTCACCGTGTACAGCATCTGACCAGCGCGGATGAGGTTTTCGGCAAGCGCAGCGTCCGCGGAGGACTCTTCATTGCCGCCACGGGACAAGCGGCAGGGGACGGCTGAAGTGCATGCACGGCCCAGTCGCCGGACACGATTCACAAACTCAGGGTGATCCAGTCCACTCAACCCACGCCTGCCAGACTTCACACCAAGATCGCAAACTTTGACGTTGCCCTGGGCTGACAGGAGTGCGCATGTCCACTGCTGGCGAGTCATTTACCAAGGTGTTCGGCAAGCCCGATCCGGCGGCCCCCAACGGTATCGACTACCGGATATGGAACAAGGTGCTGTATGCCGAAATCGGCGCAGGCTGGTTCAACGACGGCTTCCTGTATCTGTTCGGCGAGGGCATGCAGTTCATGCAGCAGTGCCTCGATGCCTGGTCGTTCCTGGTCCACCCCTGCGACGACCGCATGATCGTGGGCCGCAACGCCTACGGGGCACTGTTGGTCCTGGACAACAAGAACACGCCGACGCACGAGCGGATGTGGATCCTTGATCCGTTCACCGTCACGTTCGCCACCAATGACACACTCGACTTCGTCTCGACGATCGCCCGCGCCCTTCCGCGCGGAGAGCTGGCGGCCTTCGTCGATGATCGTGCCTACCGCCAGTGGCGGCTGGAGAACGACGTCGAGCGCCTCGGGCTGGATGACGTCCTCGGCATCATGGTGCCCAAGGCGCTCGGCGGCGAGCTCACATCCAGCAATCTGCAGCTCGACGGCATCGTCGATTATTACCGGACCACGGCTTCCATCTACGCGAAAGCGTTCAGCAGCCTGACGCCATCCCCCGCCGCCGACGATCACCGACCGATAGCCACACCCGTGATGGTGGACCACACCACCCTCACCGAAGCCACCGACTTCGACGCGCTGGCGCTCGAGGCCCTGCGCGGCGGCGGAGGCTGGGGCTCGCTACCCAGCGACAATTTCCCACTCGACATCGTCTTTCGCATCTACCACGAGCTACAGCAGACATCGCCGCCGTTCGCGCAACGGCTGGCGCGCGGCGTGGCCTCCTGTCTGACCGCCGATGACCCCGAGGTGCGGGCGCAGGCCATCGTCTTCTTCGACAACACGCCCGACGCGGCGGGCGGCGAACGCATCAACGACCTGGTCGCCGGCGACCGGACACTGTTCGCCGGGGTCACCAACCCGATGAGTCGCCGCACCGACCTGCATCAGGCACTGCTGGCCGCGCTGGCGCGGCGCATCGAACGCGGCGACCAGCGCGCGCTCGACCTGGCGCGCGACGAGGTGGTCCTACCCGGCCGCGGCGGCGCACTGGTCGGCGCGATGGTGGAACACGCGACTGACTGGGTGATCGCGCGTGCCGAGGACATCGTGCGCGCCTCCCCCACAGCAGGCGCCACATTGCTGATCCGGCTCCAGGACAACAGCGGGTACGACCTCGCTGGCATCGCGCGCCGCATCGCGCGCTGGTGCCACAGCGATCCACGCTTCGAACTCGACATCACCCGCTTCATCGAGGACCCGACCGTACGCCAGGAAATCCTCGACGCCTTCCACACCACCGCCCGCGACTGACAAGCACGCCGACTCGGACTGTGGATCCAACCATGCGCGAGTCGAATGCACTCCCACCGCGCCCGACGCTCCGTCAACACTCTCGTCGGCATGAGCGTGTGTCCTTTGTGATCACTCGCGAGGTGACCGCTTCGCGGCATGTCAGGACGTTTCTGATCGGCCGGCCGGCGACACTCTCCACCGTCCTGCGGCTTGATCGGCTTGTGTTCTTGGGATGGTGAGCGCATACCGGTCATCGGCCGCGCCGAGACGGCCCGGGTTTTGCACTCGTGAGCGAAGTGAGCTGTCGTCAGCGGTTGTTGGACCGTTCGGCCGGCTCAGGGCTGCGCGCGCGAGAGGATGCCGCGGACGAGGACGTCGACCGACCACGCGAACCTCTCCTCGCCGGTGCCGGACATGATCTCGTTGCGTGCGGCGTGGATGCGGGGGTGCTCGTTCGCCGGAGCGCGGTTGATCGCCTGGGTGACGGGGCCGTCGGGTGCTGCCGGGTCCGAGCCGTGTGCGTGTTCTGCCGCGACCGCGGTGGCGAACGTGGTCAGCATGTTGATGGCCCAGGCCGCGTTTGCCTCATCGACACCGGCTTCGGCGAGGAGTTCGAGGAGGGCTTCGGCGATGCGCAGCGCGTTGGGTCCCACAGCGGTGGTCCGGACGGCCATCAGGGCGACAGCCGGGCTGCTCATCAGGACTTCGGTGTAGGAGCGGAGAAGTTCTTCAAGCCGGTCGCGCCATGAGCCGCCGCTTGCCTGGTCGACCTTGACGGCTTCCAGTACGCGGTCGAGGACGAGCGCCTGGAGTTCGCTCAAGTCGTTGACGTAGGCGTAGAGCGAGGCCGGGCCGGTGTCGAGTGCCTTCGCGATCTTGCGGAGGCTCATGGCCCCGTCGTGCGACGTGATCTGGCGCAGCGCCTCCTCGATGATCGCGTCGCGGCTCAGCAGCGGTTTCGCCGCTCTGCGACGGCTCTCGACCTCGGCGGCGCCGAAGGGATCACGGTGGGGCACCGGCAAACGGTATTCCTCGCGAACCCTGTTCGTCAACTTGACGAACAGGGTTCGTTAAGCCTACCGTTCGTCAGGTGGCCACCGCGATGCTCGGGGCCCAGGGCAGCGGGCGCCGCATCGTCCACGGCTGGCGGCGAGCACCTCTGTAGGCCTCGAACAACGCTTTCTCCATGCGGACAGGGGTGAATCAGCATGTCTGCACGCAGCATCGTCATTGTGGGCGCGGGCCTGAGTGGTCTCGTCTGCGCGCGAATTCTCCAGCGGAACGGAATACCCGTCACCGTCTACGAAGCGGACGGCACACCGGAGTCTCGTCAGCAGGGCGGCTCGCTCGACATTCACGACGACACCGGGCAGATCGCGCTCAAGGAAGCGGGCCTTTACGAGGAGTTCCGCGCTCGTACGCACGTCGGTGGTGAGGACATGCGCCTGCTCGACAAAACCGGGCGGGTGCATGTCGACAGGCGCGAACCAGCGGGCGGCAGTGGCCGGCCGGAAATCGACCGGACGCAACTGCGGCAGCTGCTCGTCGAGTCGCTGACGCCGGGCACGATCGTCTGGGGGCGCAAGGTCGTCGCCG
>CBIMJO010000955.1:0-4637 GCA_966244135.1 uncultured Actinocrispum sp.
CGCGGCTCCCGCGCTGAAGATCGACGTGGTCGTCCCGGACCGGAAGTTCGTGGTGGACGAGGAGGTCCCGTTCGACGTCACCATCAGCAACACCGGTGACGCGGACGCCAGGACGGTCAAGGCGGTCGCCGAGCAGAAGGCGGGCTCGCCGTTCCGGCTGAACACCGAGGGCTTCGGCAAGTTCGCCGGCGACGGGGACACGGTCGCGGCGGGCAAGAACACCGTGGTTCACCTCAAGGGCAGCGCCACGGAGTGGAAGGACGGCGACGCCCAGCTGACCTTCCGCGTGTTCACCCCCGACGACGTCAGCAGCGCGGGCGCCACGCAGGACGTCACCGTCAAGCTCGTCCCGACCACGGCCAAGTCGACCGTCACCGGCGTTTTCTACGGTGACGCCAACGACAACGGCGAGCTCAACGCAGGCGAGGGCCTCGCGAACGTCACCGTGAAGCTCACCGCGACCAGCGCGCAGACCGCGACCGCGCAGACGACGACGGACGCCGATGGCAAGTTCCAGTTCCCGGACGTGCCCGCGCGGATGTACAAGGTCGAAGCGACCAGCGCGCTGGCCAACGACTGGATCGCGCCGAACGCGCAGAGCGTGGCCGTCGACGGCACCAACCGGCAGGTGCTGCTGCGCGCGGCCAAGCCGATCAGCACGTTCCTCAAGGCCACCGCCAAGTTCGACGACGGCCCGTACCGGCCGGGCAACGAGGCGCACGTGACGATCACGTTGGTCAACAGCGGGACCCGGGCGATCGAGCACGTCGTCGCCTCGTGCGACGCGGCGGGCTCCGGCTGGCACCTCAAGGGCCACAAGGACGCCGCCCGCTGGGGTGAGCTGGTGTCCGGCGTGACGGTGAACGTGGGCGAGACCCGCGTGTTCAAGGTCTCCGGGATCGTGCCGGACGACGCCATCAACTCCGGCATCGTCTACATCACCTGCCAGTTCGGCCCGGCCGACGGCCAGTACGCCAGCGGGTTCCCGAAGGTGTTCACGCTGGCCAAGGTGCCTGGCAAGAACGGCTCGTTCGTCGCGACGCTGTATCACGACGCCAACAACAACTCGGCGGTCGACGACAGCGAGGCGGTGCCGAACATCGACGTGATCCTGCACGACCCGCTCACCGGCGGTGAGGTGACCAGGACCAAGACCGACGCCGCGGGCCTGCTGAAGTTCGAGAACATCCCGGCCTGCTGGTACATCCCGGAGCTGTCCGGCGGCTGGCGGCTCAAGGACAACGGGTTCATGCCGGTCAACGCCAAGGACACCCAGCACTGGGCGCTGCAGGTCGTGCCGAAGGACGACGCCAAGCCGAGGGATGACACCCAGGGCGCGCCGGCCGAGGCCAGGAACGTGCAGACCACCACGCTGGCCAACACCGGGGTGAACGTGACCGGCCCGGCGATCACCGGGTTCGCCCTGCTCGCGCTGGGTGTCGGGGCCGTGCTGTTCGGGCGGCGGCGCGTGGCCTGAGGTGTGTGTGCGGCCGGTCACACCGGCCGCTGTCACATTCGCCCCGGCCGGCCCGTCAGTAGGGCATGGCGAAGACGATTCTCGTGACCGGTGGGACCGGCAAGCTCGGCTCGCTGGTGGCCGGCCTGCTGCGGGCCGATGGCCATGAGGTGCGGGTGGCCAGCCGCGGCAGCGGGCCTGGACTGTTCACTGTGGACTGGAAGACCGGCACGGGCCTGGACGCGGCCGTCGCCGGGGCGGACGCGATCGTGCACTGCGCGGCCGCGTTCAACGACATAGCCCTGGATCGGAAGCTCGCCGCCGCGGCGGCGAAGGCGGATGTGCCGCACCTGCTGTACATCTCGATCGTGGGCGTGGACACGATCCCGTTCAGGTACTACGCGACCAAGCTCGCGGCCGAGCAGGTGATCGAACAGTCCGGGGTGCCGTTCACCATCCTGCGCACCACCCAGTTCCACGACCTGATCCGGGTGGTGCTCGCGTTCCTGGCACGCTCGCCGCTGATGTTCGTGCCCAGCCTCCGGTTCCAGCCGATCGATGTGTCCGAAGTGGCCACTCGGCTGGCCGCGCTGGCGGTCGGATCGCCGGCCGGGCACGTCGAGGTGATGGGCGGGCCGGCGGTGCGGGACCTGACCGAGCTGGCCCGCGTCTACCTCGCGGCGACCGGGCGGCGGCGGGTGATCGTGCCGTTCCGCCTGCCGGGCAAGGCTTTCGGCCGGTTCCGGGCCGGTGACCACCTCGCGCCGGACCACGTCGCGGGCAAGATCACCTTTGAGGAGCACCTGGAGTCCACTAAGGACACGCGGAAGGTGGCGTACCGATGAGCCGCGCGCTGGTGTGGCTGCTGGCCGTGCTGGAGGCCACGGTCGGAGTGTGGGCCACGGTCTGGCCGGTGTCGTTCTACGAGGACGGGCCGATCCCGTTTGCCGGCACCGGTTGGGTCGCAGCTTTGCCGCCGTACAACGAACATCTCATGCGTGACTACGGCACGATGACATTGGCGATGACGGTTCTGCTGGTGTACGCCGCCGTGCGGATGACACCGTCGATCGTGCGGGTGAGCATGGTGGCGATGCTGGTGTTCGCCGTGCCACACACTCTCTTCCATCTGCTGCACTTGGAACATTTCAGTCCGGCGGCCGCGGTCGGTCAGACGGTGACGCTTGCGGTCACCATCGTGTTGCCGTTGGTCGTTCTCGCGTTGTCCGGGAGGCGGGTCACGGCTGCGGTGTGATTGCATGGCGCAGTGGGGGAGGCACGGAGATCACGGAGACCTTGGTGGCGGCGAGCGATGCGGATCGCGCTCGTCGTCGCCTGCGTGCTGGCCGTGCTGCTGGGCGCGTGCGTCACATGGACCTTCCTCGCCTCCAGCGGGCACCGGTACGTCTACACCGACGCGCCGAGCACTGAGACCGTGATCGTGTTCGGCGCGAAGATCGAGGACGGCAAACCGCTGCCGTTCCTCACCGGCCGGCTCGAGACGACCGCCGCGCTCTGGCGGGCTCGCAAGGTCCACTCCGTCCTGGTGTCCGGGAACGCCGAGGGCACATCGGGCGACGAGACCAAGGCGATGACCGAGTACCTCGTCGCGCACGGGGTCGACCGTTCGGCCATCACCATCGACCCGTACGGGCTGGATACGTACGACACATGCGCGCGAGCTGTACAGGTTTACGGGATCAATCGGGCACTGCTGGTGACGCAGGCCTACCACCTGCCCAGAGCGGTGTCGCTGTGCCGCAACCTGGGCATGGACGCCGACGGGGTGGCCTCGACCTGCGACTGCGGCCTGTTCAGCATGATCAAGAACCGCGCGCGGGAGGTGCTGGCGGCCGTCGGCGCGGTCCGCCTGGCGATCTGGAACCGGCCGCCCGCGGTGTCGGCCAAGTGAGCCCGTTCCCCCGATAGTGGCATGATTGTGCTGAGCAGAGGGGGACACAACATGGTCGAAGGCGAGGACGGGAGCCGGCCGCTGTTCCCGTCGCCGCTACCGGCGCCATCCACCCAGCCACGCAACTCGCCCTGGGCCATCCTCGGCGTCGTGGTGGCCCTGGCGCTGGCCCTGACGTTCATCGTGGCGCCCGGGAACTTCACGCGGACCGTCTCGGGCGTTCCCGTTGCCGCGCCTGCCCAGTCGGACGACAAACCCAACGCCGCCGCGCCCGTCGCCCCCTCCAGCACCACCTCGGAACCCCCCAAGGCGCAGTCCGTGACGGACACCAACGCGCTGCTCAACCCCGGCAAGTCGCTGCCCGCGGTGACCTGCAAGCTGCCCGCCTTCGGCAAGTCCGCGGACCAGCTGCGCAACTACTACAAGGCCATGATCGGCTGCCTGGACGAAGCCTGGAAACCCGTGCTCGCCCAAGCGAACGAGCCGTTCGAGTCCCCGTCGCTGAACGTCGACGACAACCCGGTGAGCGGCTGCGGCACCCCGTCCTCGGAGATCGCGGTGGCCTTCTACTGCCCCAAGGACAAGACCATCTTCATGCCCCGCAACCGCGTGGTGGACTCGATGGGCACGAACCAGGGCGGGCACATCATGGTGCTGGCGCACGAGTACGGGCACCACGTGCAGATGCTCAGCGGGATCACGCGCGGGCTCGGGTACAAGATGGGCGGGAAGGACGAGAACTCCCCCGAGTACCTGGAGCTGACGCGGCGGATGGAGCTGCAGGCCGATTGCTTCTCGGGCATGTTCATCGGGACGGTGAGTGGGCGCGGGTCTATCGGGAAGACCTTGGGGACCTCGGCTTCGGGAGCGTTCCGGAGTTCCGTGGCGGACAAGACTCACGGGAGTGTCAAGCACCAGATCCAGTGGGGGACTGCGGGCGTCAAGAACAACAACACCGCCTCGTGTAATACGTGGACTGCTCAGTCTGGCGAAGTCAGCTGAGTCTCGGCTGTCTGCTGTGGACAACTGTGGTTCTTGGTTCGGGGATTGTCGGTGGGGGTCGGTACGCTGGATTTCGGGGGGCCGGAGGCGAGGGCGTGGTTTGGGGTCGCTTTGGGACTGCGGGTGGCGCGGGGATGGGCGTGGTTGAGCTCGGGATCATTGGGGGCGCGGGGATGGTGTGGCTTCACCCGGGTTTATGGGTGGGTTCGGGGTTGGGGCGGGGGGTGGGTTTTAATTGGTGACGAGGGCGGCCGCGGGCGGGCGGGG
>CBIMJO010000956.1:0-4632 GCA_966244135.1 uncultured Actinocrispum sp.
CCTGTTGCGACGCCGTGCCGTGGGTGTCGAGGGCGACCAGCAGTCCGGCGTGCTTCGGCTTGAGGTCCAGCTCCGCCCCGATCCGGTCGCCGAACTGGGTGGTGAGCAGGGTGCCCAGCAGGCCGAGGCGGAACGCCACGGTCCCTCTCAGCAATGGCTTGACATCGTTCACCCCGCGCATGTTACATGGGCATTATGATTCACACTCAGAACGATTCTCGAGCAGAACCGGTCAAGGCAACAACGATTCCGAGGACGATCGTCGGGCTCAACGTGATCGCCGCGGTGATCTCGGCGGCGGCCGCGGTGCTGGCGAACGTCGACCCGGCCCTGCTCGTCCCCGGCGACGCCACACCCCTGGTCGACTTCTACGCGCAGGCCTACCTGGTCCGCGCCCTGCCGATCAGCGCCGTCCTGATCGGCCTGCTCGCCACCAGACGCCCCGGCCTGCGGCCCGCACTGCTGGTGGCCGGCCTCGCGCAGGTCGGCGACATCGTCATCGGCGCCCTGCACGGGCAGCCCATGATGATCACGGGCGCCACCCTCGGCGCGGTCATCCACCTCGGCTCGGCCTGGCTGCTGCGCCGCAAGTAACTTCGCGGGCGTGGATGACTACAGGCTGGTTCTCAAGCACATGTCCGCCGGGGTGTTGTTCCGCTCCGAGGACGGACGGGTGCTGCTCGTGGAGCCGTCGTACAAACCGAATTGGGAGGTTCCGGGCGGCGCCGTCGACGCCGACGAGTCGCCCTGGGCGGCCGCGACCCGGGAACTGAAAGAGGAATTGGGTTCGTCCCGGCCCTTGGGGCGGTTGCTCGTGGTCGACTATTCGCCGGCCGATGACACGAAGCCCGAGCGGGTGCAGTTCATCTTCGACGGCGGAATCCTCACCGAGGCGGACACGCAAGCGTTCGTCTTCGCCGATGGCGAGATCCTGTCCGCCGGCTTCTACACCCCGGCCGAGGTGCGCGAGCGCGTGCTGCCCCGGCTGGCCCGCCGGATCGAGTCGGCCGTCCGGGCCGCGGACCTCGGCGCCACCGCATTGTGCGAAGAAGGCGCGACCATCGCCTGATTCATCGTATTTGTCCGCATTCTTCCGCACGCTCCGCCCGCCCGTGTTCACCCATTGTTGGTATTGCGCCTTTACCGTGCTCGCACACGAGTGGGCGGAGTGGTGCGATGGATGTTTCTCTCATTGTCATCGTTGTCATCACGACAGCGCTGGCGTTCGACTTCACCAACGGATTCCATGACACGGCCAACGCCATGGCCACCTCGATCGCGACCGGCGCGCTGAAGCCGAAGGTCGCGGTGGCCATCTCGGCGGTGCTCAACCTCGGCGGCGCGTTCCTGTCCATCGAGGTGGCCAAGACGATCTCCGGCGGGATCGTCGACGAGACCAGGATCAGTCCCGCGGTGATCTTCGGCGGCCTGGTCGGCGCCATCATCTGGAACCTGGCGACCTGGCTGCTGGGCCTGCCGTCCAGCTCGTCGCACGCGCTGTTCGGCGGCCTGATCGGCGCCACCTGGGTGGCCTCCGGCTCGGACGCGGTGCACTTCACCACGGTCGTGGAGAAGGTGCTGATCCCGGCGGTGGCCTCGCCGATCATCGCCGGCGTGGTGGCGACCATCGCGACCTACCTGGCGTACAAGCTGACCAACCGCACCAACCCGAACACCAGGACCGTCGGGTTCCGCACCGGGCAGATCGTCTCGGCCTCGCTGGTCTCGCTGGCGCACGGCACCAACGACGCCCAGAAGACCATGGGCATCATCACCCTGACGCTGATCACCGCCGGGTCTCTGGCGCCGGGCTCGCAGCCGCCGCTGTGGGTGATCGTCAGCGCCGGCACCGCGATCGCGCTGGGCACGTACCTGGGCGGCTGGCGGATCATCCGCACGATGGGCAAGGGCATCACCGACATCGAGACCCCGCAAGGGTTCTCGGCCGAGGCCAGCGCCGCCGCGGTCATCCTGACCTCGTCGCACGTCGGCTTCGCGCTGTCCACCACGCACGTCTGCTCGGGCGGCGTGATCGGCGCCGGGATCGGCAAGCGGCTGGCCGAGGTCCGCTGGGGCACGGCCGGGCGCATGGTCATCGCCTGGCTGCTCACCCTGCCCGCGGCCGCCGTGGTCGGCGCGCTGGCCGGTGAGACCGCCTCGCAGGGCACGCTCGGCACGGTGATCGTCGCCATCGTCGCGGTGGCCATCGCGGGCGGGATCTACGCGGCCTCCCGCCGCAACCCGATCAACGCCGAGAACGTCAATGAGGTCCCGGCTGCCTCAGTTGCCACCGCGACGACGGGGAGCTGAACACCATGCACATCAACTGGAGTGGCCTCGGCGAGGTCTTCGCGATCGCGCTCGCCGCGGGTGTCGGGCTGGTCGTGCTGTTCTCGCTGGGCATCGCGGCCCTGGGGCGGCGCAACAACGAGGGCGAGGCGACGGCCGTGAACACCGCCGTGGCCGGGGTTTGCTTCCTCGCCTGCGTCGCGCTCGTCGGGTACGGCATCTACCTCGTGGTAGCCAAGTGAACCAGCTTTAGCAGCGAATCCACGCAGAGGTCACGCAGCTCGTCCCGCGTGACCTCTGCTTTTCCTGCCAGTCAAGGCATGCGGCGACCGCGAAGGTCAGCCAGTGCCGCACCGCGAACCGGGCCAGCGCGTTGTCCTGAACCCCGGCAGCGGCAAGGATGTTGTCGGTCTGGACCTGGTACCCGTGGTCCAAGATGGACTTCAGCTCCGGGGAGAGTCTCGTCCTGCCAGCACGTTCATCCAGGACTCGATGGACCTGGCCGCCCGGCTCGGCCCGCTCTGCGAGCGCACGATGTTCGGCCAGAAGATCGTGTTCATGTCCGGAGCGGACCTGGTCGGCCGGACGGGTTCCGGTTGCGGGTGACCCGGCGGTACAACCAAGAAGCCAACCGGCGGTGTCAGTCCAGAGAGGACATCACGTGCTTGATGCGGGTGTAGTCCTCCAGGCCGTACATGGACAGGTCCTTGCCGTAGCCGGAGTGCTTGAACCCACCGTGCGGCATCTCGGCGACCATCGGGATGTGCGTGTTGATCCACACGCAGCCGAAGTCCAGCCGCCGGGAGAACCGCATGGCACGGCCGTGGTCCTTGGTCCAGACCGATGACGCCAGGCCGTACTTGACCCCGTTGGCCAAGCGGATCGCCTCGGCCTCGTCAGCGAACTGTTGAACGGTGATGACGGGACCGAAGATCTCGTCGCGGACGATCTCGTCGCCGGGCCGCAGACCGGAGACGACCGTTGGGGCGTAGAAGAATCCGCGATCGCCGACCCGCTCGCCACCGGCGTCGACGGCGGCGTGGCCGGGCAGGCGGTCGATGAACCCGCTGACCCGCGCGAGCTGGTTGGCGTTGTTCAGGGCGCCGTAGGTGACGTCCTGGTCGGGTGCGCCGGTGGTGGTCGCTCGCGCGGCTTCGGCGAGGGCGGCGCGGAACTCGTCGTGCACGGCCGGTGCGACGAGGACCCGGGTCGCGGCCGTGCAGTCCTGGCCGGCGTTGAAGTACCCGGCGCCCGCGATCGCCTCCGCGGCCGCGGCGATGTCGGCGTCCTCGAACACGACGACCGGGGCCTTGCCGCCGAGCTCCAGGTGGACGCGCTTGAGGTCGGCGGCCGCGGCGCCCGCGACCTCCATCCCGGCCCGGACCGACCCGGTGATCGACACCATCGCCGGGGTCTCGTGGGTGACCAGCTCCCGGCCGGTGTCGCGGTCCCCGCAGACGACGTTGAGCACGCCCGGCGGCAGGAACTCCGCGGCCAGCTCGGCGAGCAGCGCCGTGCTGGCCGGGGTGGTGTCGGAAGGCTTGAGCACCAACGTGTTCCCGGCCGCGATGGCCGGGGCGATCTTCCAGATGGCCATCATCAGCGGGTAGTTCCACGGAGTGACCTGAGCGCAGACGCCGACCGGCTCGCGGCGGACGTACGAGGTGAACCCGCTCAGGTACTCCCCCGCCGACTTGCCCTCCAGGATCCGCGCCGCCCCGGCGAAGAACCGGATCTGGTCGACCGCGACCGGCAGCTCCTCGACCCGGGTCACCGCCAGCGGCTTGCCGGTGTTCTCGGCCTCGGCCCGGTTGAACTCCTCGGCCCGGGCCTCCAGCGCGTCGGCGATCCTGAGCAGGGCCAGCTGGCGCTGCGACGGCGTGGTGTCCCGCCAGGTCTCGAAGGCGGCCCCGGCGGCCCGGAACGCATCGTCCACATCGGACACCCCGGACAGCGGCGAGGTGGCGTAGACCTCACCGGTGGCCGGGTTGACGATGTCGAGCGTGCGCCCGTCGGCCGCGTCGGCCTGCTTGCCGTTGACGAAGTTGCGGAACACCTGCTTGTCGGACAAGGGACTCTCTCTCACTCGGAAACGACCGTGACGACCCAGCGGTCCGCCGCGCGCGGGCGCAGGTACAGCAGCCAGTACATGGCAGCGACCACCAGTGCGGCAAGAGTGATCAGCAAGTCAGTGATGCTCTGCTGAACGAGGATGTAGACCAGGGCCCCGGCGATGACCACCGGGAGCACCGGCCAGCCCTTCATCCGCCAGGCCAGCGCGCCCTTGAACTCACCACGCCGCGCGGCGAGGCTCGCGACCGCGACGCCGAGGTACATCGCGGT
>CBIMJO010000957.1:0-4631 GCA_966244135.1 uncultured Actinocrispum sp.
GGTCTGCGCCCAGTCGATCCACCCCATGGACAGGTCCTTGTTGGGGTCGTTCGGGTAGACCTTGAACGCCACGCTGTTCACGCCCTCGTGCATCTGCGCGGTGACATCCAGGTCGTGCCGGGTGTAGGCGCCGTTGACATCGGCGTTGGTGGCCACGCGGGTGCCATTGACCCACACGTCGGCCTTGGACAGCACGCCACTGAAGTCGAGGTAGGTCCGCTGCCCGGAGTTGTCCAGCGTCACGTCGGTCCGGTACCACCACGGGACGGTGAACTGGGCCGTCGGCACGTCCTTCATCCGCGTGGAGAAGAACGGGTCCGGGTAGACGTTGTTCTGCAGCAGGCCGGCGTAGACGGTGGACCGGGCCGAGACCGGGTACCACCCGGTGGTCGGGAACCCGGGCTTGGACACCGCCGAGTCGTCGGTCACCCCGGTCGAGGTGTGGATCAGGTAGCCCGGCACCGCGGAGGCAGTGCCCGCCGCGGCGCCGACGGCGAACGAAGCCCTGGGCTGGCCGGCCGCCGAGGCGACCGTGACACCGCAGACCGCCGCCACCAAAGCGGTGACAGTCAGCATTCTCAGGGGGACACGGGTCTTCACAAGCGCGCCTCCTCGGGCACAAGCGGCGGCGGCTGGCAGGGAAATAGTTAGGGAACTTTCCTAACTATTTTCGGAATGATAGCCGTCACGACGCCCCGGGAGAAGTCCTATGTCGCTAGCCGAGACCGATCCGCAGCGCCCGCACCCGCTGTACGGCCGCGGTGAACTCGTCCTCATCGAGCTGACCTGCGGAAAGGGCGTTCAGCAAGCCGGTGACGGCGTCCTCGCCCTGCTGGACGTCCCGTGCCGAGCACAGGATCAGATCCACTCCGGCCCCGGCGGCGGCGACACTGCGCTGCGCCGTGGAGCCGTAGGCCTGCAGCGCCCCGGCCTCGATCGCGTCGGACACGGTCACGCCGGTGAAGTGCAGGTTCCCGCGCAGCTCGTTCTTGATCACCGCTGGCGACAGGCCTGCGGGCCGCTGGGCGTCGAGCGCCGGATAGACCGCCCAGGACATCATGACCAGCTTTGCCCCGGCGGAGTACGGCAGCTCGTCGACGGTCCGCAGGGTCTGCAGCGGCACGTTCAGGGTGACCGGAACGGCGTCGGTGTTCTCCTGCGCGGCCGCCGACCCGATGCCCGGGAAGTGTTTGGCGGTCGCGGCGACCCCGGTGATGCGCTGCTGCGCGGTGACGAACCCGCGGCTGAGCACGGCCACCACGGCCGGGTCGGTGCTGTACGACCGCTGCGACTGGTCCATGAAGTCGCCGGGCTGGCGGTAGACATCCAGGACCGGCGCCAGGTTCACGTTCATCCCGACGCCACGCAGGTTCTCCCCCGCGGTCGTGCCGGCCTCCTCGGCCGCGCGGACCGGGTTCGCCGACTGGCCGATCTGCTTCTGGGACAACTCGGGCGCGCCCGGCAACCGCCGGACCAGGCCGCCTTCCTGGTCGGTCATCAGCAACAACGGCACACCGGACGTGTTGGCGGCGTTGAGCTGGGCCGTCACCGCGCGGATCTGGTCGAGGCTGGCGATGTTCTCCTTGAAGAAGATCACACCCGCGGCCTCGCCGTCGTGGATGTGCGCCAACAGGCTCGCGGGCGGCGTGAGCCCCGCATACGAGTAGATGACCCGCTGGCCGACGAGCTGACGGGAGGGTGCGGCGGTGACGTGGGCGCTGAGCGGGGTGTACGACGTCAACAGGGCCACCAGTGCGGCCAGCAGACTCTTCACCTCAGCTCCCTTCGCCAGTTACCCATCCTTGTCCATGGTTCGTGAATAGCCAACCAAGCCGACGTTATTCATCGTCGGTAGTGTGGCGGCAGTGACAAGCGCACAACTGCTGACCGACGCTTTCGGGCGGATCCGGGAAGTGGTCCACGACGTCGTCGAGGGCCTGACTCCCGAGCAGCTCGCCTACCGGATCGACGAGGACGCCAACTCGATCGCGTGGCTCGTCTGGCACCTTACCCGCATCCAGGACGACCACATGGCCGATGTGATGGGCACCGAACAGGTGTGGACGGCCGACGGCTGGGCGGACCAGTTCGCTCTCCCCTTCGACACTTCGCACACCGGCTACGGGCACAACTCGGACGAGGTGGCCGCGGTCAAGGTCTCCTCCGGGGACCTGCTGACCGGCTACTACGACGCCGTGCACGCCAAGTCGGTTGCCTATCTGGCCTCCGTTCGTGACGACGACCTCACCCGGATCGTCGACCAGGGCTGGGACCCGCCGGTCACCCTGGGCGTCCGGCTGATCAGCGTCATCTCCGACGACCTGCAGCACGCCGGGCAGGCCGCGATCATCAAGGGCATTCTGTAGAAACGCGAAAAGGGGAGCCCGCGCGCGGGCTCCCCGTGATCCCGGCGGTTACTTCTGCTCGATGCGCAGGTGGTTGCCCGCGGGGTCGCGCAGGGCGGCGTCCCGCACGCCCCAGAACTGGTCCATCGGCTCCTGCAGGACCTCCACGCCGGGAGCGGTGGCCAGCTTGTCGAACGTGCCGTTCAGGTCGTCGACGCGGAAGTGGACCTGGCCGAGCACGCCCTTGGCGAGCAGCGCGGCGATGGCGTCGCCGTCCTCCTTCGACCGGCCGGCATGCGGCTGGGACAGGACGATCTGGATCTCGGGCTGGGCGTCGGTGCCCAGGGTGATCCAGCGGAAGCCCTCGTTGGCCACCTCGTTGCGGACGGTCAGGCCGAGGATGTCGCGGTAGAAGCTGATGGCGGCGTCGGGGTCGTCGACCATGACGTGGACTGTGCTGATTGAAATGGTCATGGCACGACCCTAAGCAGCGGCAACGCCCCCGCGCTTCTCAGATCCTATTCGATTCGGTGCCGCCGTGACCTTTGCGCGGGCGGGTCAGCACCATCATCTGGCAGGGCGGCACGACCGCGATCTCCTCGTGGTCGCGGGCCCGGTAGGACGAGGGCGACTCGCCGACCAGCTCGGTGAACCGGGTGGAGAACGAGCCGAGGCTGGTACAGCCGACCGCGAAGCAGACGTCGGTCACGCTCAGGTCGCCGCGGCGCAGCAACGCCTTGGCCCGCTCGATCCGCCGGGTCATCAGGTACGCGTAGGGCGTCTCCGAGTAGACCTCGCGGAACCGGCGGCTGAAGTGCGCGGGCGACATCAGCGCGGTGCGCGCGAGCGCCGCGACGTCCAGCGGCTGCGCGTACTCGCGGTCCATCCGGTCGCGGGCACGGCGCAGCCGACGCAGCTCTTCGAGGTCGACGCTCATGCCCTCATTGTGCAGGTCCGCGCGGTGCCAGGCCACACGCTCCGGCAAGAAAGACACGGAATACCGGTGCCATCGTGGCAAGAAAGAACGGCAGCCGCCCGCTCAATGATCTACGTAACAAACGGCGTCATATCTCGATGGGTAGGCCGTGACCGAGAATTCGTCAGCCGGATTGTTCATGCTCGCCGCCGAGGTCAGTGTCACCGTGACCCGCGAGGAACACCACCAGCAGGCTTTCGCCCGTTACCCCGTGCATGCGGGCATGTCCCGGCGGGTGGCGGTAGAACTGACGTGGTGCACCATCGCCGACGGGAAGTACCGGGGCGAGCAGGCAATTGAAGTCCGGCTGGACGGATATCGTGTCGGTGAGCTCACTTACGCGATGACTCAGCGATATGCGCCGATGCTCGCCCAGGTCACCGATTCGGGCCGGCTCGCGGGATGTGTGGGGCTCATTCATCCCGGAAAACGCGGCATCGAGATCGATTTGCTGATGCCGCGGCCGACTTCGGCGATCGCCATCCCGGCTCCCCGCTCGGGTGCGTTCGCCGTCGCCCCGCAGGTCGCCGTTCCTGCTGCGGCGCCTGCGCGGGAAAACACCCCGCGGAAGAACATTTTCGCCCGTAACAAACCCGCGTGGATCGGCGGTGGTGTGGTCGGGGTGCTGCTGATAGCGGCGATCGCTGGGCAGAGCAACGACACGCCGACAGCGGACAGCAAGCCGTCCCTGGTGGTCACGAGTTCGTCGACGACGACCACCACGACGACCATGACCTACTCCACGCAAGCGCCCGCGGCACCCCTGTTGTCCAGCAGTTCCACGGCCGCCGCGCCGCCCCAGGCCCCACCCGCGCAGACCCAGGCTCCGGCCACCAAGGCCAAGCCGCAGACCACGACCACCACCTCGAAGGCCGCACCGCCGCCCAAGCCCCCGGCGTCCCCCAAGACGCCTGCCCCGCCCGCGGGCGGCTGCGACCCGAACTACTCCGGGTGCGTGCCCATCGCCAGTGACGTCGACTGCGCGGGCGGCAGCGGAAATGGCCCCGCGTATGTGCGCGGTCCGATTCAGGTCATCGGCCGCGATATCTACGGCCTCGACAACGACCACGATGGAATTGCCTGCGAATAGCTAGGTGAGGTGTGGGAAGACCTTCCGGACTTTGGCGACCAGGTATTCGCCGTAGGTGCCCTGGAATTCGTGCACGCTCGCCCCGTCCCAGCGGGTGTCACGATCATCGGCGAGTTCCCTGGCGCCGATCGCGCGGATATCCGCGTCGAAGTTCGGGTCAAAGAAGAACGGCCAGGACAACCGGTCGACAGCCCGCGGTCCCACGACTCGGTGCGGGGTC
>CBIMJO010000958.1:0-4604 GCA_966244135.1 uncultured Actinocrispum sp.
GTCTACGCAGTCATCACGGCCGGCCGGGACGCGTCGGGCAGCACCGTGTGGATCGCCGCCGCGATTTCGGTGGCCGCGCTGGCCGGGTTCCTGCTGTGGGAACGGCATACGCCGGATCCGTTGCTGCCGTTGCCTTTGCTGCGTCATCCGGCCTTTGCCGGGCCGAATCTGGTGGCCGGGGCGATGAACCTCGTCGGCATCGGCACGATCTTCGTCGCCACGCTGTATTTGCAGACCGTCCAGCACCACAGCGCTCTCGTGGCGGGCGCGATGCTGCTGCCGTTGTTCGTGCCGCTGGCCGTGCTGGCCCCGGTCACCGGACGGCTCACCGGCCGCTATGGCCCTCGGCTGCCGATGACAGGTGGGTTGATTCTCGGCATCCTCGGGTCGCTGGCGTTGCTCGGCGTCGCCCCCACCAGCTCGTACGGGCGGCTGCTTCCGGTGCTGCTCGGTCTGGGCGTCGGGATGGGCCTGCTCACCGCCGCCGTGGTGGCGGCGGCCGTGCGGTCGGTACCCGCGGACCGGTCCGGCCTGGCCAGCGGCGTGAACAACACCGCCCGCCAGACCGCCGGGGCACTCGCCATAGCCGTCTACGGCACCATCGCCGGGTCTCCGGCCAATGGCGCCGGGTTCACCTCCGGCCTGCACGCGATTGGGGTGATCGGCGCGGTCGCCTGGGCGGCGGCGCTGGCGTTGACCTGGTTGACCGTCCCGGCAAGTGACCGTGTCACAACCCGCTGCGACGCACTGTCCTAACTGGTGATACCGAAGCGGTCCCTTAGGAGACAGAAGTGGCCTTAGCAGCACAGATACTCGAAGCCCACCCGACCGGCCTCAATGGACTGAACCGGGACGCGCTCGCCAAGTGCGTCGAAGAATGTCTTAGCTGCACCCAGGTTTGCACGTCGTGCGCGGACGCCTGCCTGAGCGAACCGAACATCGCCGAAATGACCAAGTGCGTCCGCTCGGCCCTCGACTGCGCTGACATCTGCGACACCACCGGCCGGGTGTTGTCACGGCAGACCGCCATCGATATCAAGGTCGTCCGCTCGATTCTGGGAGCGTGCGCCGCGGCCTGCAAGGCGTGCGCCGACGAGTGCGAGCACCACGCGAGCATGCACGAGCACTGCCGCATTTGCGCCGAAGCATGCAGGCGGTGCGAGCAGGCTTGCCAGGACCTGCTCGCATCCCTGGCCTGACCCGCCGCTGTTGTTCCCGCTCGGGTCGTGGGAACCACAGCGTGGTAGCTACGCATCTTGGTCAAGGTCGCGCGTGCAGGAGCTTTTCGGCGATGTCCTGCACGCGGGCCACCGTGATCCCGGTCCGCTGTTCAACGGCCAACGGATGGTCTGTGGGCTCCAGCTCGATGGTGGGGCGGACGCCGACGGGCTGGCTGTGCACCTTGGTCTTCAAGTTCAGCGTGGGCGGTTCGTAAAGCGGCAACTCGGTGGACAACCAGCCGAAGTAAGGCGGCTCGTTCACCCGCTCCGGATGAGTCCACAACTCCGACATCCGGCCGAAATTGGCCTTACTGAGCGATACCCACACACCCCATTCAAACTCCTCGTCGGCGTCCGCGACCGGCAGGAGCAGACGCGCTCGGACGAAAAAGTGCTCCCCGCCGATCACGCACTGCTCGTCACCAAGAACACTGCCAGGAGTGCCCTCGAAGCTCTCCTGCCAGTACGCAGGCGCGAACGTGCCGTAGGAGAAGGGCAGTCCATTGTGTCGTTGCCCGCACTGCGAGCACTGAAACCCCAGTTCGATCGACATGGCCGAAAGCCTATCCGCGCACATCGACCGCTCCTGTCCGCCCGATCCCGGCGGACACGATCCAGGCTCGGGTGCATGATCGAACCGGATGAGATCGTGGCGGTCTTCACCGAGGACGGGCGGGGTGGCGGGTGGCAACCCTGTGCCGATCGTTCTTGATGCCGAGTCCCTCAGCGATGCGCAGATGCAGGGCCTTGCCGAGCGGTTCGGGCTGGAGACCTGTTTCGTCCTGCCCGCGACCTCGGACTGCGACCTGCGGCTGCGGTACTGGGTGCCCCGGCACGAGATGTCGATGTGCGGTCATGCGACGCTGGGTGCGTTGTAGCTGTTGGCATCCCGGGGTTCGGTCAAGCCTGGCACGGTGATGGTCGAGACGTTGAGCGGAGCTGTACGCGCGCTGGTGCACGAGGACGGACGTGTCGAGATTGGACAGTCGCTCCGCTCGGTCACTCCGGTGGACTCGCCGGAGCTAGGCGACATCCTCGGCGCGCCGATCGGGCCGGGTGTCCTCAATGCGTCCACCAGCAGAGTCAAAACCCTTGTACCGGTGGACAGTCCGGCGGCGCTCGACGCTCTGCGCCCGGATTTCGGCCGTATCGAAGGGGTGTGCGACCAGCTGGACTCCACCGGCATCTACGCCTACGCGCACGGCGGTCCGGGAGTCCTGCACTCGCGGCAGTTCCCGCGTGCGTCCGGATATCCCGAGGATCCCGCTACCGGGATCGCCGCTGCCGCGCTGGCGCTGGGTCTCGCCGACCGGGGCCGGATCCCGTTGTCGCCGCTCGTGGTGCGGCAGGGCCAGGCCATGGGCAGCCCAGCCCGTCCCGGCTGCACATCCGCTTCGCTCAACCAGGTGAATGCTGGCTGAGCGGCGACGTCAGCCCCCGGTAGAACGCCGCGCGCGCCACCGTGGTTTGTGGCACGATCGGATCAAGGCGGGCCTGTTCCTGACATGAGGGGATTCTCATGGACGACAAGACCACTGAAGTTCCACCCCGGTTCTGGGTCGGCAACCTGCATTCGCTGCTCTGTGCCCTCTACGCGGTCATCCTCGTTCTGCTGGCCCTCACCTGGAGCGACCAGACCAAGGCCGACGCCAACGTGAGCAGTGCCTTCCTCCTCGTAGCCGCCGCCATCCTGCTGATCCTCAGCTTCACGTTCGCCCGGATGGCCGGCGCCGACCGCCAGGCCGCCGAAGAGGAGGCCGCTCAGCAGGCCGCCAGGTCCAGCAACCGCTCCATCTGACCCACCGGCAGGTACCCGGACACCACCGGTTCCTGCTCGTCCTCCAGCAACCGGACGAGCGTGGGAACCGGCAGGTTCCGATGGCCCGCCACCGCGACCCGCACCGTCCCGTCCGTATCATCGGCGAGCTCCCCGGGCAGGTCCAGATCACGCGGCGCCAGGCTTCGCATCCACGGGTCCGGGTCCCCGGCGAACCGCCGCAGCGTCTCCGCCGGGAAGTCGAAGTCTTCGGCCGGCCGCCACCTGGTGCGCTTCACCGGCCGGAACTCCCGGTCGATCCACTCGGCGGCGGCGAGATCCACCAGGTGCGGCGCGGTCCGGACCATTGCCGTGCGCATCTGAGGGACGGCACCCTGGGCGAAGTCGTCTTCGGTGACTTCGACTGATCACCCACCCTGGGCCATTCAGCGGATCGCCGATTAGGCTAAGCGGAGAGTGACTGGGGAGTTCCGATCCGCTCAGGGGGCAATCGGTGCGTCGGATCAGCTGGGTGTTCGGTGTGATCGCGATGATCTTGTGTATGGCGCCCGCGACGCGGCTCATCGCACAGGATGTGCATCGGCGGGTGGATGTGAACTGGGTGCCGGTGCCGTTTGTGGTGGCGGGGGCGGTTGCCGTGGTGGTGGTCGCGCGGTGGCTGCGGCAGAAGGCGTCCGTGAGGTATCTGCACAGGTCGATCGAGCGGGGCCAGGCAGGTGCGTCGCCGGCGTTCGTGTTCACGCTGCTGGCGTGGGTACCGGCCGGTGCAGCTTTCGGTTATGCGGCTGGGAGCTGGTTCGTCGCGAACCAGGTGGAGGATCCGAGCCCGAAGACGTACTTGAAGGGCCTGGCCGGGTATCCGCTGCCGATCCTGTTCCTGTTCGCCGGGATCGCGGTGCTCGCCGCGGCGGGCTACTACGCGTGGAGCTACCGGCGACGCCACGAGCTGCCGGTGTTGCGGCAGGCGGGGATCGCGATCGTGGTCGAGCCGGAGCCGCCGAAGCCGGTGAAGGTGACCAAGTTGTGGCTGCAGGGCACGCTGATCGACGGCTCGCTGTACGCGGGCGCGATCGTGCCCCGGCTGTTCTCCGACGACGACAAGCCGACCTCGGACGAGCTCGCGCAAGGAGTCTTCGGGGTCCTCGCCGGACCGGCGGTCATCAGCTTCGTCCTACTGGCGCTCCTGCTGCTGTACTGGCCGACGCGACGCTCCGCAGTGGACGCGTTGCGCCAGCCGTCCTCGATCGCCGCGATCGGCATCACGCTCGCCGGATACGCGATCGCCCAGGCCGGACCGGAGATCGCGGGCAACATCCTCGGCCTCATCGGCGTCCTCATCGGCTCGGCCACCTGCCTGAACATCATGACCCGCGGCGCACAGCCCTGGATGGGGCTGTTTTACCTGGCGGGCAACTACATCTACGGCTACCTCAGCGCACCGGACGGCAACGCGGCGCTGCCCGAGGGCGTCACGGGCTGGATCGTCGCCATCCTCGCGGCCGCCTACGCCATCCGCGAGGCACGCGGCCACTGGCACGAGTGGACCGACCTCGTCCGCCCCCAGACCGGTTAGACGGCAAGCAGGATCGCCCCTACAGCGGTGAAAA
>CBIMJO010000959.1:0-4600 GCA_966244135.1 uncultured Actinocrispum sp.
AACTACTCGACCTACCTGGAGAAGAAGGCCGAACGCCTGGAGGTACAGGGCAAGAAGGACCAGAAGCTGCAGAAGCGGCTCAAGGAGGAGCTGGCCTGGGTCCGGTCGAACGCCAAGGCGCGGCAGACCAAGTCCAAGTCCCGGCTCGAGCGCTACGAGCAGATGGCCGCGGAGGCGGAGAAGACCCGCAAGCTCGACTTCGAGGAGATCCAGATCCCGCCGGGCCCGCGCCTGGGCAACGTCGTGGTCCAGGTCAACGACCTGAAGAAGGGCTTCGACGACCGGGTGCTGATCGACGGCCTGTCGTTCGACCTGCCGCGCAACGGCATCGTCGGCGTGATCGGCCCGAACGGCGTCGGCAAGACCACCCTGTTCAAGACCATCGTGGGCCTGGAGCAGGCGGACAGCGGTAGCGTCAAGATCGGCGAGACGGTCAAACTGTCTTACGTGGACCAGAACCGGGCTGGTATCGATCCCAAGAAGAATGTCTGGGAGGTCGTGTCGGAGGGGCTGGACTACATCCACGTCGGCCAGGTCGAGATGCCGTCGCGGGCCTATGTCAGCGCGTTCGGGTTCAAGGGTGCCGACCAGCAGAAGCCGGCCGGGGTGCTGTCCGGTGGTGAGCGCAACCGGCTCAACCTCGCGATGACCCTCAAGCAGGGCGGCAACCTGATCCTGCTGGACGAGCCCACGAACGACCTGGACGTGGAGACGCTCGGCTCGCTGGAGAACGCGCTGGAGCAGTTCCCCGGCTGCGCCGTGGTCATCTCCCACGACCGGTGGTTCCTCGACCGCGTGGCCACCCACATCCTGGCGTGGGAGGGCACCGACGAGAACCCGGCCAAGTGGTTCTGGTTCGAGGGCAACTTCGAGGGCTACGAGCGCAACAAGGTCGACCGGATGGGCGCAGAGGCGGCCCGGCCGCACCGGGTCACCTACCGCAAGCTGACCCGGGACTAGGCAGGCGCAGTGGCGGCGGGCGGGAACGGATCCTGGTCGGGCGGCGGTGCTTCCGACGGCGAGCTGCTCGTCGACACCGCCGACCGGCTGAGATGGCGCGCACCCGAGCTCGCCCTGGAGTTCGCGCGGCAGGCGGCGGTCCAGGCCGACGCGGCCCAGGACCGGGCGCTCTCGTTGCGCGCCAGGGCCCTGATGGTCGCCGCCCTGGTCCGGCTCGGCAAACACGCCGAGGCGGTGCAGCCGGCCGTCCTGGCCCTGCGTGAGGCCGAGTCGGTGGGGCTGCGGGACTTCGCGGCGCCGATCCGGGTCGACCTGGCCGCGAGCACTCGCGCGGTCGGGCTGGCCGGGAGTGCGTTCGTGCTGGTCCGGCCCATGCTCGAAGGCGGTGATGCGCGGCCCGCGGTGCGGGCCGGTGCTTTGGCGGAGATCGTGGCCGGGCTGGCGCAGGCCGGCCGGCGCACGGTGGCCGACGAGGTGCTGTCCGAGGCCGACCGGCTCTACTCCGGCGACGAGTCGCTGACCGGCGACATCCGGCGGGTGTTGCGTGCGTTGCTGTGTGCGCGCACGTCGTCCTTCCGGCGGCGCTGGGGCAACCCGGAGGCCGCGGTGGCGGCGGCGACCGAGGGCATGATGCTGCTCGACGGGTTGTCCGACGCACGCGTGGAGTCCGGGCAGGCGCGGGCCGAGCTCGGCTTGGAGATGGTCACCGCCCTGCTGGACGCGGGGGAGAAGGCCGCCGCGCTGGGACAGGCGGACCAGACCCTCGAGCAGCCGGTGCGGGCGCCGACCGCCGGGGCCGTCGGGCGGCTGATGTTCATCCTGGCCACGCGGGTGTACCTGCCGGACGGCCGGGTGCCGGAAGCGCACGCGGCGTTCGCGGAGATCGTGCGGATCGCCCGCCGCCACGGGCTGGACGCGCTGCTGGCCGACGTGCTGACCTCGCTCGCGCACGAGCAGGAGGCCGCCGGTGAGCTGACCGACGCGCTGGAGTCGCTGCGGTCGGCGCGGGCGGCGGAGCACCGCCGGTTGCGCGCGGACACCATGGCGCGCTTGATCGTGCTCGAAGAGCTCGGCGCGGGCACAAGGCTGCCCGCCGACACGGAGTCGTTGCTGCGCAGGGTGGTTCGCACTCCCGCGCGCGCGGGAGAGCTCGCCGCCGGGCGTGCCGTGGGCGAACCGCTGTGGCCGGAACAGTCCACTGAAGACACTGGTGACCGCGATTCCGAGACCGGCCTGCTCAACCGTCAGGGGCTGCGCCGGCGGCTGGCCGCCGCCCGGCGGCAGGCCCGGCCGACCGCGCTCACCCTCGTGCGTTTCGAACCCGACCCGGAGCCACCCTTGCGGAGCGACGATCCCGACAGCACGGACCGGTTCAGTGCCAGCCTGATCGACAGCCTGGACAAGACCGGCCGGCGAGCCGCGCCGGAGGTCGGCCCGGGTGTGCTCAGCTCGCTGGCCGGGCATGTCAGCGACATGGCGCCGGACCGGGCCGAGCTGGTGCGGTCGAACGAGGACGAGCTGGCCGTGCTCATGCCGGACACGACCAAGGACGAGGCCGAGCAGTTCGCGTCCACGTTGCGGGAGAACATGTCCACATCGGACTGGGCCCCGGACGACCCCGCGTGGGGTGTGCACCTGAGCACCGGCGTCGCCGAGTACCAGGACGGCACGAGCGAGGACACGCTGCTCAACGCCGCCCGTGAGGCCATGACCGGCAACGACTTCGAGGTCGGCGACAACGCGGAACGCCCGGCCTGGCAGTCGGTCGAGCCGGTCTACGACCTGCCGCCGGACGACGTGCCCTTCGGCGATGACGAGAGCCGGAACGACGGCTACAGCTACACCGAGGAGTACGGCGAGGGTCCGGCCGATGAACCCGAGCGCGACCCGGAGATGGACGCCTACCTGGCGGGCTTCTCTTTACCCGAATACGGCCAATGGACCGCGGCATCTCCAGACCAGGACGCGGAACCCGATGCCCCTGCCCCGAAGCACGGCGCGGCCACCGACACACCCGGCCAGTCCGTCCTCGACCGCCTCGGCATCACCCAAGGCAGTGGCGGCAGCGGTGGCGGCCGGCGCCGAGCCCCGGACACCTTCGCGCAGGAAAACTCCTCGGACGACTACACCCCACCCTCAACAGACCCGACGCCGTCCACCGAGCCCTGGCTGGACGAAACGCAACCTCCAGGCGACGACACCGATACGCCGAGCCGCGGCTTCACCCTGACCGCGCCAACGAACAAGGACGACGACCAGACTCCTTCCCCCCAACCCCGGGGCCGTCGATACAGACAGATCCCCGACACGCCCGCGGAACCGGATCCCGGAGGTCTGGGTGACTTCCAGCAGAACGCCACCCCAGACCCGGGACCGGTTCCAGACGACCCGCTTCCTCGCCGCCGCTTCAAGCCCGAGTCTGACAGCATGGTCTTCAACGACCCGCTCGGACTCGACGAGTACCACCGGAGCGTGAGCAACGGCATCAGCCCGGAATCCAGCAGCACCAACCTGTTCGCCGCGGGCGACGACGACCTGCCCGAGGTGGGCACCGGCTCGCGCCGGGACCTCAGCAGTGCCTTCGGGGCCAACCGCACCCCTGGATCCGGTCCCACGGACGAGGAACAGGCCGGCAACGAACCAGACCAGGCCTTCAATGGCGGTTTTCCCGGCGGCATAACCGGATTCGGTCCACTGGAACGAGCTTCGGCCGAGACGAGCGTGGATTCGGCCGGATTCTTCGGCAGCGCCAGGTCGGCCGGGTTCGGCTCGGCCGAAGGCGATTCGGCCGCCCGGGACGCGGACTCGCAGAGCCCCGGGCTTGGGCAGAGCGGTCTCCGGCGGCGGCTGGGCCGGCGGTTCGGCGGTGGGACGACGGCGGATTCCGACAGCGCTCTGTCCGATCAGGACAGTGGAAGCCGCAAACTGCCTGGCACCGACGGGCTGGAGGCGATGCGTGGCCGACGGCGGTCCCGGCGTCTGGACTCGGAGGACGCCGAAACGGGCGAGCAGTCCGACGGAGACCCGGGAAGTCTTGCCGGGCTGGCCGGTCTGACCAGCCTGTCGGATACTTCCCCTGGCGTACTTGGGTTCCCCGCGCCGGGTGGTCGGCCGACCGCACAGCCGGGCATCGACGAGACCGGCGAAGACAACGCGGGCCGCCGGACCCGCCCGCGCTTCGAACCGGTCAACGCCGAGATCGTCGGTGCCCAGTTCAACCCCGAGTACGACACCTACCTGCCCGACCTGGACCAGATCCGCAAGTCCGGCAGCGCGGGCGATGCCGTGCTGGCCGCGGCCGCCTCCCGCGCCTCCATCCCGGAGCCCCCGCAGCCGGAAGAAATCCCCGTCCCCCCAGCCACTCCCGACATCCCCACGCCCCCCAACCCCGACACAGACCCCACCCACACCCCCAAACCCAGCCCTACCCCCAAACCCCACCCCGACCACCCCACCACGCCACCCGCCGAAACCCGTTGGACACTCAGCCCCGAAACAGAAACCCCTCAGCCCACACCTACCTGGCCCTCGGCCTTCGCCACCGACACAGCCCCCCCCGACAACACACCCCACCCCGAACCCCCAGCAACCCCAAGCTTCACCTGGCCCTCAACCCCTGCAGAACCGGCCCACCCCGAAC
>CBIMJO010000960.1:0-4594 GCA_966244135.1 uncultured Actinocrispum sp.
AGCCCAGTAGCAGGTCGAGCAGCGTGGACTTGCCCGCGCCGCTGGGCCCGGTGATTCCGACGACCTCGCCGGGTTCGATGCGCAGGTTCACCGCGTCCAGGATCGGGCCGGAGCGTCCGTTGACGGTCACATCGGTCAGGGTCACCGGCACGTGTGCCGGATTGGGTGCCACGCAACGCACGTCAGCGGGCGTCGGGACCTCGGTCAGCGCCACGATCTCCTCGGCCGCGGCCAGCCCTTCGGCGCTGTCGTGGAAGCGGGCACCGACGGCCCGCATCGGGAGATAGACCTCGGGCGCGAGGATGAGCACCACCAGCGCGGTGTGCAGGTTGAGGCCGCCGTCGAGCAGTCGCAGGCCGATGGACACCGCGACCACGGCGACCGACAGGGTCGCGAGCAGTTCCAGCGCGAGTGCCGACAGGAACGCGATCCGCAGTGTGCGCATGGTCTGGGTGCGGTACTTCTCGGTGATCTCCCGCAGCGACCTGACCTGGGCGCGGCCGCGGCCGAACGCGGTCAGCACCGCCAGCCCCGCGACCAGATCCAGGAAATGGTTGCCCAGCAGGGAAAGAGTGCGCCACTGACGGCGGACGTCGCGTTGCGTGTAGAGCCCGATGAGGATCATGAAGATCGGGATGAGCGGCACGGTGACACCGATGATCACCGCGGCGATCCAGTCGGCGAACAGGATCCGGGCACCGACGACGACCGGCACGATGGCCGCGATCAACAGTTGGGGCAGGTAACGGGAGAAGTAACTGTCCAGTTTGTCCACACCGCGGGTGGCCAGTGCGGCCACCTCGGCGGGGGAGCGGGAGCCCTTGGGACCCAGCCGGAGCGCGGCCGACACCACAGCGTCACGCAACTGCGCCAGCACTTTCGCCGCGGCCCGGTGGGCCGTGGTCTCGGCCAGCCAGGCGATCCCGGACCGGGCGAGCACGACCAGCACCAGGGCCGCGACCGGCCAGGCCAGGGCGCCCATCCCGGCGCCGCCGAGGAACGCGTCCGAGATCGCCGTGGCGAGCAGTTCCGCCTGGGAGAGCACCAGGATCGCGGAGATCACGCCGAGAACGGCGCAGCTGACGATGAACGGGCGTGCGGCCCCTGCGTGACGCAGGAGCCGCGGATCCAACGGCCTCACCGGCGCACCGGGGGCAGCCCGCCGCCCGCCGGGATCGAGGCGCGGGTGACCCGCTTGCGGAACACCCAGTACGTCCAGCCCTGGTAGAGCAGCACGAGGGGAGTGAACGCGACCGCGACCCAGGTCATGATCCCGAGGGTGTACGGGGTCGAGGACGCGTTGGTCGTGGTGAGGCTGAACGCGGCGTCCGTTGTGGACGGCAGGACGTTCGGGTACCGCGAGGTGAACAGGGTGACCGTGGTGGCGATGATGGCGAAGGCAGTGCCGACGAACGCCATGCCCTCACGGCCCCTGGTCGCATACCCGACCCCCACGACCAGGGCGATGGCCGCGACGGCGGCGTAGATCCAGGTCTGGCCACCGTGGTCGAACGCGGTCCAGGCAAGGAAGGCGCCCGCGAACACGATCGCCGCCGCGCCCAGCGGCCTGGTCAACGCGATGGCTCGGGTGCGCAGGCCGTCAGTGGTCTTCAGCGCCAGGAAGACGGCTCCGTGCAAGGTGAACACGCTCAGCGTGGCCAGCCCGCCGAGCAACGCGTACGGGTTGAGCAGGGTGAAGAACGTGCCGGTGAAGTGGTGCTGCGCATCCAGCGGCACACCCTGGACGATGTTGCCGAACGCGACACCCCACAACAGCGCGGGCACCGCCGAGCCGGCCATGATCGCGATGTCCCAGTTGCGCCGCCAGCGCGCACTGTCGATCTTGCCGCGGAACTCGAACGCCACCCCGCGCACGATCAGCGCGACCAGGATCACCAGCAGCGCCAGGTAGAACCCGGAGAACAGGCTGGCGTACCAGAGCGGGAACGCCGCGAAGGTGGCCCCGCCGGCCACGAGCAGCCAGACCTCGTTGCCGTCCCAGACCGGGCCGATCGTGTTGATCAGCACCCGCCGGTCGGTGTCGTCGCGGCCGAGCACGCCCAGCAGCGTGCCGACGCCGAAGTCGAAGCCTTCCAGGACGAAGTAGCCGGTCCACAGCACGCCGATGAGCAGGAACCAGACGTCGGTGAGAGCCATTGTCGTTCTCCGGTCGGGATCAGTAGGCGAACGCGGCGGGCCGCGGCTCGGCGTCGTCGGTGTCGGTCGGCTTGTCCTCGGGCGGCGGTGGTGGGCCGGCCTTGGCGTACCGGACCATCAGCACGCCGTCGATGACCGCGAGGACTCCATAGAGGACGGTGAACACGATCAGCGAGGTCAGCACCGAGCCGGCGGACACGGTGGGGGACACGGAGTCCGCCGTGGTCAGCACCCCGAACACCGACCAGGGCTGGCGGCCCATCTCGGTGAAGATCCAGCCGACGCTGTTGGCCAGGAAGGGCAGCGCGAGCCCGGCCATCGCGGCCAGGGTGAACCAGCGGCCGGACGGGCTGCGGCCCTTGCGCATCAGCCAGAGCCCGAGCGCCGACAGCAGCGTCATCAGGAAGCCGAACCCGATCATCAGCCGGAACGTCCAGTAGGTCACCGGGATGTTCGGCCGGTACTCCCCGGGGCCGTACTTCTGTTCGGCGGCCTGTTGCAGGTCGTTGATGCCCTCGACCTTGCCGTCGAACGAACCGGTCGCCATGAACGACAGCACGCGCGGCACACGGATGCTGAAGACCTCCTGTTTGCCGTCCAGCGAGCCGATGGTGAACAGCGAGAACGACGCGGGCGCCACGGTGTCGTAGAGCGCCTCGGCGGCGGCCATCTTCATCGGCTGCTGCTGGGTCATGATCCGGGCCTGCAGGTCACCGGTGACGATCACCCCAAGGCTGGCCACCAGGACGGTGATCAGCGCGAACTTCATCGACGGCCGGAACACCTCGGTGTGCCGCTTCTTGCGCAGGTACCAGGCGCTGATGCCGGCCACGAACATGCCCGCGGTGGCGAAGCACGCCGTGAGGGTGTGGGCGAGGGCGCCCAGCGCGGTCGAGTTGGTCAGCACGGCGCCGAAGTCGGTCAGTTCCGCGCGGCTGCCGTTGACCTGGTAGCCGACCGGGTGCTGCATCCAGGAGTTGGCCGCGAGGATGAAGAACGCGGACAGCACGGTGCCGATGGACGCGATCCAGATCGTGGCCAGGTGCAGGCGTTTCGGCAGGCGGTCCCAGCCGAAGATCCACAACCCCAGGAAGGTGGACTCCAGGAAGAACGCCAGCAGGCCCTCGATGGCCAGCGGCGCACCGAAGATGTCGCCGACGAAACTGGAGTAGTTGCTCCAGTTCATGCCGAACTGGAACTCCTGCACGATCCCGGTCACCACGCCCATCGCGAAGTTGATCAGGAACAGCTTGCCCCAGAACTTGGTCATCCGCAGGTACTGCTGCTTGCCGGTGCGCACCCACGCGGTCTGCATGCCGGCGACCAGGAAGGACAGCCCGATGGTCAGCGGCACGAAGATGAAGTGGTAGACGGTGGTGATCGCGAACTGCCACCGCGCGAGGTCGAGACTGCTCATCCGGCTCTCCTGAGGGTTCGGGGTCCGGATCAGCTTCGGTGAACGGCGCCGCGCCGGATCAGGGTCTTTGGACCCGTCCGGCAGGGCCCTAGGGACTCAGCTGTGGAAGCTGCCGACGATCACAGCCGCTTGCCGGGGGCTGATGTTCAGGGCTTCGACCAGGACATCGGCGTCCGCGCCGTGCTGTGCCAACAGGAACGCGGCGCACAGGTCCTTCGGGGACAGTTCGGGCAGCCGGGTGCCGAGCCGGGCGAGCTGGACACGGGGGTCATCGCCCGCCGGGACCACCATGATGGCTGTGTCGACGACCACAGCGGGCCGCGGTACGTGGTTGGCGAGCCGCGCCATGGCTTCGTGGTACTCGGCCTGGCCGATCTTGCCGGACAGCAGCCGCGTGGTCAGCCGCGCTTCGGGGTTGCGGTGCCACCGTGGGAATGTCAGTCGTGGGAATGTCAGTCGCCGGAGTGTCATCGTCCTCACCTCGTGCTCCAGGGTCGCCCTCGCCGATAGTGGCCGCATAGAGCCTCCGGTGCCGGGCCACATGGGCCGTTGGGCTCCTGACAAGGCGGGCCGCACGGCCCTGTGCCCTTACCGGCCGTGGTGGTGACCTTGGGACGTAACGGATTCGGCGGAGAGAGGAGTGGAGATGCCAGCGTTGGCACGGCGGGGCGGAGTTTCCCTGATCCCGGACGTGTTCGAGCTGTTCGACGCGGCCTTCCCGTTCACGGGCAGGCACCCGATGCACATCGAGGAGTACGTCGCCGACGGCACCTACGTTGTCCGCGCTGAGCTTCCGGGCCTGGACCCGGACAAGGACATCGTGGTGAACGCCTCCGATGGGCACCTGGCCATCGTGGCCGAGCGGCAGCAGGTCAGCCGGGAGAAGCAGCGCACCGAGTTCCGGTACGGCGCGTTCGAACGGTCCATCCTCCTGCCGCCGGGCGCGGACACCGGCAAGGTCGACGCGACCTATGACAAGGGGATCCTGGAGATCCGTGTCCCGATCCGCAAGACCGAGAA
>CBIMJO010000961.1:0-4591 GCA_966244135.1 uncultured Actinocrispum sp.
TATTCTAGCGCTAGAATAGGTGTGTGACTTCAGCGCTGACCGATGGCGAGCTGACCGTGCTCGGCCTGCTCGCCGAACAGCCGCGCCACGGATACGAGCTGGAGCGGGTCATCGAGGAGCGCGGCGTTCGTGCCTGGACGGCCCTCGGGTTCTCCTCCATCTACTACGTGCTCGACAAGCTGGCCAAGCGTGGGCTGATCGAGGCGGCCGGCGCCCCGGCGTCGGCGAAGTCGCGCGCCACCTTCCGGGTCACCGCGGCAGGCCTTGAGCTGTGTGCCGTCGCCACGCGAGAGGCGCTGACCGAGCTGACGCCGATCCGGGCGCGGGTGCTGATCGCGATGGCCAACAGCCCCGGCCTGCCGGACGCGGACGTGGCGACCGGGCTGACCGCGCGCCTGGAGGCGTTGCGGGAACAGCTCGCGGAGGTGCAGGCGGCCCGGTCCGCGCAGGAACCGTTGCCCTCGGCCGCGTCCGCCATCTTCGACTACAGCGAGACCATGCTCAGGGCCGACATCGGCTGGACCGAGGCCACCCTGGGCGCGTTCACCAAGGAGTCCACTGTGGACAAGTACGATGTCAAGAAGGCCCACAAGGAGCTGTTCTCGCCGCCATTGAAGGACTTCACCGTCGTGGTCGTGCCCGAGCTGCGGTACATCGCGGTCGACGGCCGAGGCGACCCGAACACCGCGACCGAGTACGCGAATGCCGTGGAAGCCTTGTACGGGGTGGCGTACACGCTGAAGTTCGCCAGCAAGAAGACCCTCGGCCGGGACTTCGTGGTCGGCCCGCTGGAGGGACTGTGGCGAGCCGACGACCCAACCGCGTTCGTCGCGCGGCACAAGGACTCCTGGGCCTGGACCATGATGATCAACCAGCCGGACTGGATCACCGAGGACATGGTCCAGGACGCGGTCGGCGCCGTCGGCAAGAAGAAGGAAAACCCTGCCCTCAAAGACATCCGGCTGCACACCCTGACCGAAGGCACCTCAGTGCAGATCCTGCACATCGGGTCCTACGACGACGAAACCCCCACCCTGGACCGCCTCCACAACGTCTACATGCCTGACAACAACCTCACCTTCAACGGCGATCACCACGAGATCTACCTCAGCGACGCCCGCCGGACCCCACCTGCCAAGCTCAAGACGATCCTGAGGCAACCCGTCAAGACCGTGTAGCGGGCCAGGTGAAGCGGGTCTGGCTGTACGGAGCCTTGGCGAAGGCCAGCACCTTCACCGGCGTCACTGCGAATACGACCGCCCGGTGGTCGCCCTCGTCGGAGCCGCGGAACTGACCGTCCACCACTTCGAACCGCCAGTCGAGCTTGTCCAGCCACATCCGCGCCAGCCGGGTCAGCACCGGCTCGTCGCTGATCGGCGCGGCGGTGCCTTCGACGATCACGTCAAGACCCGAGCGGTACGTGTTCGAGCCCGTGGTCAGCACGCACCGCGGATCCGACTCGATGTTGCGGGCCTTCTGCTCCTGTGCGCCGGTGCAGAAATGCAGCCTGCCGTCCAGCCACATCGCCGGTAGCGGCGCCACGTGCGGACGCCCGTCCCGGCGCACGGTGGACAGCCAGAACATCTCCGACTCCCGCAGCACCCGTTCGACATCCGTCCAGGGCACGCCCGCGCTGCCCGGCTCGCTGAACTCGGACACGTACCGGCTCGTCGGCTCGGTCGCCATCATCACTCTCCTCCTCGCGGTGCGGAACAACCGTCACCAGTACCGACCGGTCCGCCGCGCGAAACTCATCGGCAGGCCCGCAAATGCCGTCCGGTCTGGCGGGACGGGAGCCGGGCCGGCGGCGAGCAGCGGTTCTACCGTTCGCCTCATCGTCGGATCGGCAAGCCTAGGAGCTCAGCAATGCACATCGCGATCATCGGGGCGGGCAACGTCGACGGCGCGCTCAGCGACGCCGCCACCAAAGCAGGTCACCGGGTGACCGTGGCCGCCGCCGACGCGGAGCATGCCTCGAAGGTGGCGGCCGCGACCGGTGCCACCGTCGCGGCGTCCAATGTGGACGCGGTGGCGCAGGCCGATGTCGTGGTGCTCGCCGTGCCCGGCGACGCCGTCGCCGAGGTGGCCGCGGAGATCGCCGCCGCGGTCGACGGCAAGGTCGTGATCGACTCGACCAACCCGCTCAACGGCTCGTTCAGCGACCTGGTGATCGAGGGCGAGTCCGGAGCCGGGGATCTGCAGCAGCGCATCCCCAACGCCCGCGTGGTGAAGGCGTTCAACACCATTCTCGCCGCCCGGCACGCCGCCCCGCACGAGCAGGGCGTCCCGCTGGACGCCTACTTCGCCGGTGATGACGCCGACGCCAAGGCCGTGGTGTCGGAGCTGGTCAGCTCGCTCGGCTACCGCCCGGTGGACGCGGGCGGGCTGCGGCTGGCCAGGGCGCTGGAGGAGATGGCGCTGCTCAACATCGTGCTCAACGTGGGCAACGGCTGGGTGTGGCAGAGCGCGTGGAAGCTGGTCGGGCCGACCGATGCTGCTGAGTAACTTCGTCGGAGGCAGCTTCGTCGACGGTGGCGCGGGCCGGTTCGACGACATCAACCCGGTGGACGGTTCGCTGGTCGCCACCGTGACCGAGGCCGATGAGTCCGTTGTGGACAGTGCGGTGCGGGCGGCGAGGGATGCGCTCGACGGTCGCGGAACCCGCGTACCTAGCCCAGCCATCGACCAAGGGACTCGAAGCCCTCGGTCAGTCCTTCAACCAGGTGAGCGCGATCGGTATCGCGGCAGGCCTGGAGTTCCTGTCCCACGGCGGGATCCTCGCCGCAGGTGAACCGATCCGTCGTGGTGGAACGGCCGCCGCGGTGGTGAATCCACGCCACTGAACTGATAGTGCCCCGCCGCCACACCGTGGCGGCGGGGCACTATCAGTTTTAGAGGAAGGCAGGATCACGCCGGGTTCGGCGTTCACGAACAGCTTGGCGATTCCCGGCGTGGACGAAGGTGTATCGGGCGGGCGTGGGTCACTTCGCCGCGAGGGCGGGGTAGAGCGCGGTGACGGGCATGGCCAAGGCGGCGTGCACCTTCTGGGTCAGCTCGTCGACGAGCACCTCGTGCGCGCCGGCCTCCAACGCGTCGTAGACGGCGGTGACGACGTCGGCGGGTTTGTTCATGCCGGAGGTGTCGCTGCCGGACTGCATCGGGGTGTCGGTCGGCCCCGGGTAGACGCCGAGGACCTGGACGCCGTCCGGCGCGAGTTCCAGCCGCAGCGCGTTGGTGGCCATCCACAGCCCGGCCTTGGAGACGCTGTGCGCCTTGCCGACGGCGAACCAGCTGAGCACCGAGTTCACGTTGACCAGCGCGCCTTTGGCCGCGCGCAGCGCCGGGGCGAAGGCACGGGTGAGCTGGATCGGGCCGACCAGGTTGGTCTCGATGGTGGCGTTGATGTCGTCGAACGGGGCGGTCAGCAGGTCGCCACGGGGGAAGATGGCCGCGTTGTTGATCAGGATGGTGGTGTCACCGGCCTGCTCGCGGGCCTGGTTGACGGCCTCCGGGTCGGTGACGTCCAGGGCGAGTGGCACGATGCGGTCGTCGTCCCACTGCTTGGGGGTGCGGGCGGCGGCGTACACTCGGCGCGCGCCCCGCTCGATCGCGATGTGGACCAACTCCGTGCCCAGGCCACCGTTTGCTCCCGTCACGAGTACGGTCGCGTCCTTCAGGGATGTCATTTCCCGTTCCTTTCCTTCTTGTGGTTGTGCCCGGCGGTGGTGAGCACGCCGGAGAGAGCGACGGCCGCGGTGACGACGCCGAAGCCGACGGCCATGGCGGACACGCCCACCGGGCCGGCGAACAGTCCCGCGATGATGGCGGTGCCGCCCATCGCGAGGTACGCGACGAGGTAGATCGCGGCGAACAGACCGGCGCGTTCGTGCGGTTTCACCTCGGGCACCAGGCCACGGGTGGTGCCGACGAACGACGCGCCGAGCCCTGCGCCGCCGAACACGGTGGCGGCCCAGAGCAGGCCCAACGCTCCAGTGCCGATGCCGGCGACGAACAGGATCGCGCCGACGGTCATCGCGGCCGCACCGGCGAGGCGCAGGCGGTGCGGGCGGATTGTGCTCGTGGTCGCGGAAACGACGGTGCCGGCGGCGAACGTGACGAAGGCGGTCAACGCGCCCACGAGTGGAGTGCCCACCTTGAACACGGTCACCAGCACGATCGGGACCAGGCCCATGAACAGCGCCATCATCATGAACGCGGCGATGATGCCCGGCAGGGCCGAGGCGTACAGCCGGCGCACCTGCGCGGGCACCGACACCCGGGGGACCAGCGAGGCCAGTGCGCCGGGCTTGCGGGTCGAGGTCTCCGGGGTGAACAGCGTGAAGACCGTTCCGGCGGCCATGACCACGACGAGCACGAACCACACCGCGAACACGTCATGAGCCAGCAGGCCCGCGAACAAGGCCCCGATTCCCAGTCCCGCCAACGGAGCCATGCCGGTCATCTGGGCGCCGAGCTTCTTGCGGCGCTCAGGAGCCAGTTCGACGACGGCGGCGCTGAGCGCGCTGGAGGCCGCACCCGTGGCGATGCCCTGGATGACGCGGGCGACGATCAGCCACCCGATCGAGGAGGC
>CBIMJO010000962.1:0-4581 GCA_966244135.1 uncultured Actinocrispum sp.
CCGTCGGTCCACAGCATCCCGCCGTCCGTCCACACCGAACCGCCGCACGCCTGGGCCCGGGCGACGAACCAGTTCGCCTGTACCCGTTCGCAGTCCGCCACGCTCACCATCGGACACCCCTACGCGATCCCGGCGGCGATCAACTGCTGCCAGATCTCGCCCTGGTCGACGACCTGGACGCCGAGCTTCTCGGCCTTGGTGAGCTTGCTGGCCCCGACCTCGGCGCCGGTGATCAGCATGTCGGTGTTGGCCGAGACCGAGGAGGCCGCGGTCGCGCCCGCCTTCTCGCACAGCCGCTGGAAGGTCGGCCGGGGAACCTTCTCACCGGACCGGGGATCGCTGATGGCGCCCGTGATCACCACAGTCTTGCCCGCCAGCGGGGCATCCGACGCGACGACAGGCGGCAGGTCCTCGTCGCGCACGTCCAGGGAGACGCCGACCGCGCGCAGCTGCTCGATCTCCGGCCGCAGCCGGGCCAGGTGCGCGGTCAGCGACGCCGCGACCTTCGCGCCGATGTCCTCCACGGCCACGAGCCGCTCCTCGCCCGCGTCGGCGACCTCTTCCAGGGAGCCGAATCCCGCACGGCACAGCCGGGCGGCGGTGCCCTCGGAGGCCATCGGGATCGCCAGCCCGATCAGCGCCCGGCGCAACCCGACCTGGCGGCTGGCGTCGATCGACTCGATCATGCGCGCGGCCGAGATCTCGCCGATCCGGTCGAACTCCAGCAGCCGCTCCTCGGTCAGCCGGTAGAAGTCCGACGGGGTCTCCAGGATCCCCGCCTCGGCCAGCCGTTCGATCCACACCTTGCCGACGGCCTCGATGTCGGCCGCGTCCCGCGACGCCCAGTGCACCAGCCGCCGCACGGTCTGCCCCGGGCAGGCCACGTTGGTGCAGAACAGTTCCCGGCTGTTGCCCTGCTCGGTCAGCGGCTGCTCACAGGACGGGCACGTGGTGGGCGGCACGATCTCCCGCTCCGCGCCGGTCCGCTTCGAGGCGTCCAGCACGCCCGCGACGAACGGGATCACATCGCCCGCGCGGCGCACCAGGACCGTGTCGCCGATCTTGATGTCGCGGGCGCGGATGACCTCCTGGTTGGCCAGGGTCGCGCGGACGACCGTGGTCCCGCCGACGAACACCGGTTCCAGCCGGGCGACCGGGGCGATCTTGCCGGTCTTGCCGACATCCCAGACCACGTCCAGCAGCACCGTGGTCTTCTCCTCGGCGGCGAACTTGTACGCCAGGGCGCCCCGCGGCGAGCTCGACCGGGTGCCGGCGGCCGCGAACGCGTCCCGGTTGGCCAGCCGGAGCACCGCTCCGTCGAGGTCGTAGTCCAGCTCGTTGCGCTGCTGCTCGATCCGCTCGATCACCGCCTGCGCGGCCTCCGCGTCCGCGCAGTGCTGCATGTCGGCCGCCTCGAACCCGAGCGCCCGCAGCCCGTCGAACAGGTCGGCTCCGGCGTTGACCGGGTCGGTCTCGGTGTCCAGGTCGAACGCGAAGAACCGCAACCGTCTCTCGGCCACCGTCGCCGGATCCTTCGCCCGCAGGGTGCCCGCCGCGGCGCCGCGCGGGTTGATCAACGGCCGGTCCGGATGCGCCGCGTTGTAGGCGGCGAACGTGGACCGCAGCATCACCGCCTCGCCGCGCACCTCGACCCGGCCGGGCGCGGGGATCCGGTCCGGGATCCCGTCGGTCAGCGTCTTGACCAGGAAGGTCACGTCCTCACCGATGGTGCCGTCGCCCCGGGTGACCGCCCGCGCCAGCCGCCCCTCCTGGTACACGAGCGACAGCGACAGCCCGTCCAGCTTCGGCATGACCACCACCGGCTGGCCGGGGAACCGGCCGAAGAACGCGACGACCTGCTCCGGCCGGTTGGCCTTCTCCAGCGACAGCATCGGCCGCGCGTGCCGGACCGGCCCGTGCAGCACCGCCGGCGCACCCACCTGCTCCAGCGGGTTCGGATCCGGGGCCAGCTCAGGGTGCGCCCCGATGAGCGTCCGCAGCTCGTCCTCGATGGCGTCGTACTCGGCATCCGCCACCAGCGGCGCACCCTGGTAGTACGCGTCGCGCAGCCGCACCACCTGGCCGGCGAGGTCCTGGATCCGTTCCCCAGCGTTCATGTCGGACAAGCTACCGGTGCCCACCGACAATTCCGAGTTTTCCCTGGTCAGTCATGGGCCATGACCGGCTCGGTGAGCTTCGAGCCGTCCGCCTTGCCGACGAAGCAGTAGGTCAGCCGGTCGGAGCTGCGGTACCCGTTCCTCGTCTTGATCTTCCAGGCCTCCGCGGTCGGCACGAACACCCAGTACTTCAGGATCTCCTCCTTGTTCGGCGGGGTCACCTTGGGCGACAGGAAGATCCCCGTGCAGAACGCCGCGGTCTCGGCGGCGAGCTGGTCGAACGGCGGATAGGGCACGTCCTTCTCCAGCTCCCGGTTGGCCCAGCTCTGCTCCAGGACCTCCACGTCGTGCGGGCCGTAGCAGCCGACGGTGGGAAAGGTGTCCGGCGGCGGCCCGCCCTTCTTAGGCATCCAGGTCATGCAGTCGCCCGCGATCATCGGGCCGTCCAGGCCGACGACGTCACCGTCCGGGCCGTACGTCATGACCGGCACCATCGCCTTGGACGTCGTGCGGGCCTTGGTCGTCGTCGTGGTCGGGATCGAGTACTGCGGCGTGGTTCTCGTGGTCGTGTGGGTGGTGGTCGGCGGGTTCGCGGCCGCATTGTTGTTGGATGACTGGGAATTCACCACGACGATGACCACGACCGCGGCGAGCACGACGGAGACCGCCGAGATGACGGCCGCGTAGATGTGCTTGCGGGGCTTGGGCGCGGGCATCGCCGGATAGGGCATCGGCATCTGCGTGGACATCTGCGTGGACATCTGCGCCGGCATCTGAACAGGCATCGCGACCGGGGCCGACCGGATCGTCGGCACGTCCGGCGACTGGGCATAGCCGAGCGCGTGCTCGATCAGCTGCCGGGCGCCCGGCGCGCCGAGCCGCCGTTCCGGGTCGGGTTCGAGCAGGCCGTTGATCAGCTGTGCCAGGGGTCCCTGGCACAGCCGGGGTTCCGGCCGTTCGGTCATCACCGCGAGCATGGTCGCCGACGTGGTCTGCCGCTGATAGGCCGAATATCCCTCGACGGCGAAGAACAGCGTGGCCCCCAGGGCCCACAGGTCCCAGGCCGGAAGCACCTCGCCGCCTTCCAGGCGTTCCGGCGACATGTAGGCGGGCGAGCCGATCAGCGACCCGGTCGAGGTGAGCCGCGGGTCCTCGAAGGACTGCGCGATGCCGAAGTCGGTCAGCTTGGCCGACCCGGCCGGTGGCACCATCACGTTGCCCGGCTTGACATCCCGGTGCACGATCCCGGCCGCGTGGGCGGCCTCCAGCGCGGACAACAGCTCCGCGGCCAGCCGCGCGGCGCGGACCGGATGCATCGGGCCGTCGCGTTCGACGAGCTCGGTCAGCGTCGGAGCCTGGACGAACTCCATGACGATGAACGTCTCGTCGTTGTCCTTGATCAGGTCATAGACGGTGACCACGCCCGGGTTGGCCAGGCGGCCGGCGATGCGCGCCTCGCGGATGACCCGCTCCTGGAAGATGCTCCGCTCCTCGGCGGGCACCCCGGGCGGCATGATCAGTTCCTTGACGGCGGCCTGCCGGTCCAGCACGGTGTCCTGCGCCAGCCACACCACACCCATCCCACCGCGGCCGAGCTCGCGGACAAGCGAGTACCGCCCATTGCCGACCTGCCGCATGACGGCCGAGTGTTCCATCGCGATCCCCCCGCTGGGGGTGTCCGATCGGGCAGCCAGTCGGACATCCCTTTGGGGCCGGGGACACCTCCCCGGCTGCAATCCGGACGTGGCACTATGGGCGGCCACGAACGGAAGGCCTGGGGCACAATGAATCCAGCGTTACAGCAGGTGTTGACCATGGTCGGCGTGCTGCTCGGGTCGGGAGCGACCTTCCTGGCCACCAGCCTGGTCGAACGCTCCCGGTGGCGGCGCACCCAGATCTCGCGCTGGGATGACCGCCGCCTGACTGCTTACGCCGACTACGCGAACTCGGTCAAGGCCGCCGCCCGGATGTGCCAGCGGATCGTGGTGGGCAAGGGCGTCCTCACCGGCGGACAGGGCATCTCCTACGAGGAGGGCCTGGAGGCGCTGACGGAGATCGGCAACGAGCGCGCGGTCAACTGGGAGCCGGTGCTGCTGCTCGGCGAACCAGAGACGGTGCGGACCGCGCAGGCGTGGGCCGCCTCGGTGTGGGAGCTGGAACGGCTCGTGCGGGACACCGACGTCGACGGTCCCGGGTTCATCACCGCGTACAAGGAGTCCGTCCGGCTGCGCAACCTGTTCTACACCTGCGCCCGGCACGACCTCGGAGTTCGTCTCGGCGAGCTGCCGCAGCCCGAATTCCCGCAGTTCCGCCGCCAGGAAATCCCGGACGGGAACAATGCGGTGAACCGGTCATCCGACAATTGAACTGCCGCACAAACTCGGCCAAATGTTGGAATGCGCTCGACGACACAGAGCAACCGAACGACGAACGGAAACGGTGGTTACGCTGGGGACCGCGTGAC
>CBIMJO010000963.1:0-4571 GCA_966244135.1 uncultured Actinocrispum sp.
GGTGGACTGGAGGGGTACTCCACTTCGCATGGGAGGCGATGAGACGGATGAGTGACGCGATCAGGGCCGAAACGGTCACGATGACCGGTCACGGTGGCGACGAGGTCGAGGCGTACCTGGCCCGTCCGCTGGACGGCGGGCCGCGCGGCAGTGTGGTGGTCATCCACCACATGCCCGGCTACGACGCCGCGACCAAGGAGATGGTCCGGACCTTCGCGGTGAACGGCTACGCCGCGCTCTGCCCGAACCTGTACACCCGCGAGGCGCCCGGCGCGTCCCCGGACGACGCGTCGGCGTTCGTGCGGGCCAACGGCGGCGTGCCGGACGAGCGCCTGGTGGGCGACGTCGAGGGTGCAGCCAACTACCTCAAGGCGCTGGAGGGCGCCAACGGCAAGGTGGGTGTGATCGGGCACTGCTCCGGCGGCCGGCACACGTTCCTGTCGGCGTGCTCGCTGCAGGTGGACGCGGCGGTGGACTGCTACGGCGCGTTCATCGTGGAGGAGCCGCCGCCCGGGATCCCGAAGGCGCTGCAGCCGATCCTGCACCTGGCGCCGAACCTGTCCAGCCCGCTGCTGGGCCTGTTCGGCGCGGACGACAAGTACCCGGGCCCGGAGCAGGTCGCGCTGCTGGCCGCCGAACTGGACAAGGCGGGCAAGACCTACGAGTTCCACACCTACGAGGGCGCCGGGCACGCGTTCTTCGCCGTGGACCGGCCCGCCTACCGGCCGGAGGCCGCGGTGGACGGCTGGGCCAAGATCTTCGACTTCTTCGGCCGCCACCTCTCGGTGTGACCACAAAGGACAGTCCCATGTGCACCTACCAGACGACGAAGATCGAGATCGAGGGCAGCGCCAAGGGCCCGTCCGGCTGGTTCGGGCTGAGCAACGCGCTGGTGTACGTCGACCACGCCGTGCACGCCCAGTTCACCCACACGGTCAACATCGACTTCATCAACCCGTCCCAGGGCCCCGGCGCACGGGTGGCGGTCGAGCTGACCGAGGAGGCCGCGCGAGCGCTGGCCGCCGCGATCACCGAGGCCCTGGCCGCCGCGCCCGCCGGTTTGGCCTCCCGCAACCAATAACCCCCTCGCGTGTCTCACGTTCGCCCCGAACGTGAGACACGCGGTTTCAGGGGTGCCACTGGATGCCGTGGCCGCGGCCGGGACGTGGCTCGGTGAACCTGGCCCGCACCTCACCGATGCTGTTGGGTACCAACCGGTCCGTGCCGATCTCGGGGGCGTCCTGCAGGGCGTCGCGGACCCGCCAGATCGCGCGCGGCATCTGGTCCGCGGCGAACCGGACCACCAGCTCGAACTGCTCGCACCGGCGGTCCGGCCAGAACACGAAGGACGGGCGCATCGGCTGTCCGGGCGGGATCCGCACCTCCATGGCGAACTGGTGCGCCTGGCCGGCCCGCAGCGTCTCGGGCAGCTGCAGCTGCAACAGGAACCGGCGGGCCGAGGGCCGCTGGATCCGGGAGAACACCGCGCCCTGCACGATCTCCACGTCCATGTCGCCGGGGGAGCCGGGCAGGCTGAACGACCACGGGATCTCGTCGACTCCGTCGGTCTCCGCCACGATCTCCCGGACCTCGTGACACACCGGCGAAATACCGTCCAGCCGCAACAACGCGCTGAACCGCTTGAGATGCCATTCGTCGCCGCCGGGTTCGCCGCGCAGTTCGGCATGGTGCACCGGCATCACCGCGGCCTCGGCCAATCTCGTTAGCGCGTCGTCAATACGACGGCGAATGGTGCGGGCGTCCCGGTCCGCCCGCTGTGCCAGCCACGCCACCCGATCGGCGTGGAACTTGTGCTGAGCGACCGGATTCAACGCGAATGCCGTTGTCACGGCCAGCCGCAAATCGTCGGGAAAGGGCCTGATCAGATCGGTCACCCAGGCTCTGATCTTCTCCCGCACCAGCCCGGCCCCGTCCACTTCCTCGATGTCGCACAACCTCCGCAGGTTCGGCCCGACCTGCCGATCCACCCCCGGCGCCTGCACACCCCGACCCCGCCGCAGGATCTTCAGTTCCGCGACGAGCAATTCCACTGGCACCGTCATCGTGTGCCCTCCGCGCATTCCAGCTGTTGTCCGGCAGTTGTCCCTTGACACATCCCGCCGGTCCTGCCGTGGGCTAGTTCGCCGCCGGTCCGGTGCACGTTACGCAACTGCTGAATCGGCCGTTTGATATGCCGGACTGCGCCGTTTGAGTGACGTCACTCTTCCCGTCAGCGCAATTCCTGACTCAGGTGTGACTTTGTCCTCTTCTTGGCCAGAATCGCGGAGTGGACATTTTCAGGCGCCGGCGGGCACGGTGATCTCGTCCATCAGTTCGCGGGCGATGGCGCCGGCGGTGGGCAGGTACTTGGCGGCGAGGGCCTGGAAGGTGTGCTCGGCGCGGATCGCTGGCCAGTCGGCGGCGAGGTGCTCGGCGGGCAGGTGCGGGTCCTGGCGGACGAGCTGCAGCCAGTCGTTGTGCAGGACCAGTTGGCGGGCGAGGTCGTCCGGCAGGGTGGGCAGCGGGTCCCCGGTGTCCCAGCGGGTGAGGAACTCGTTGTAGCGCGCGGCGATCGCGGGCACGTCGAACGCCTTGTGCACCAGGTCGGCCGACTCGGTGGGTTTCGCGTGGTTCGCGGTGAACACCGTGACGTTCTCGGCGAGGCCCAGTGAGTCCACAATGGACGCCGCGTCCTTGACGCCCGGGGCGATCCACACGCCGTTCTGCAGCAGGCCGAAGCCCGCCCAGATCAGGTGCGAGCGCAGGTCGTGGCGGTCGCTGCGGCGGTTGTCGGGCAACGAGAACGCGACCAGCGTCCAGGTGCCGTCCCAGTCCCGGTTCACCGCGCCGGTGTGCCAGATCCGCCGGTAGCCGTCGCTGAGCACCTCGGTGGCCCGCGCGGTGAGTCCGAAGTAGACACGACGGCCGCGGCGGTGCCGGGTCAGCAGGCCGCGGGTGGCCATCCGGCCCAGCGTGGAGCGCACCGCCTCCTCGGAGACGCCGACCCGCGCGAAGACGTCGATGATGCTGCCGGAGTAGACCGCCGTGTCCCGGTCGAGCAGGTAGATGCCCAGGAAGCTGAGCATCAGCGACTGCGGGCGCGCAGCGAGGTCCTCAGTGGCTGTCACCTGCACAAGCGTAGACGGCGGCAAATGTTGGGCACAACATTGACGGCCGTCACAAGACTGCCCTACATTGGCCGCCATGGACCTGACAGGGAAAGCCGCCGTGGTGACCGGCAGCGGTCGCGGGCTGGGCCGTGCCTACGCCGAGGCGCTGGCCGCTGCGGGCGCCGCGGTGGTCGTCAACGACGTCGACGCCGAAGCCGCCGCCGAAGTGGTCAAAGGCATCACGGCGGCGGGTGGCCAGGCCGTCGAGGTGGTCGCGCCGGTGGGCAGCGCGGACGTGGCCGCGCAGCTGGTGCGGACCGCGGTCGCCGAGTTCGGCCGGCTCGACACGATGGTCACCAACGCGGGCATCCTGCGCGACCGCGTGCTGTGGAAGATGACCGACGAGGACTTCGACGCCGTCATCGACGTGCACCTACGCGGCACGTTCACCTGTGCGCGGGCCGCGGCGATCCAGATGCGCGTCCAGGACACCGGCGGCCGGCTGATCCTGATCTCCTCGCCCGCCGGGCAACGCGGCAACTTCGGCCAGACCAACTACTCGGCCGCCAAGGCCGGGATCGTCGCCATGGCCCGCACCTGGGCGATGGAACTGGCCAAGGCGCGGATCGCGGTGAACGCCGTGGTTCCGGTGGCGGCGACCGAGATGACCAAGACCATCCCGGCCTTCGCCGGCGCCATCGAGAAGTCCGAGCGCGACGGAACGCCGCTCCCGGACTGGCTGCGCAAGGACGAAGGCCTCGGCACCGTCGAGGATGTCGCCTCACTGATCGTGTTCCTCGCCTCGGATGCCTCCGACGGGATCACCGGACAGGCCATCGGAATCGGCGGCGACAAGCTCTCGCTGTGGTCGCACCCGCAGGAGAAGGCCTTCGCCTACGCCGACGGCGGCTGGACTGCCGACGCCATCGCGTCCACTTGGGACACAGGTGTCGGCGCGGAACCCGAAACCTATGGCATTCCCGCCCCGAAGGTGTGACATGGACATCGACAAGATCGTCGCCATCGACGTGCACACCCACGCGGAGGTGTCGAAATCCGGGCACACAGCGCTGAGCCCCCAGCTGCTGGCGGCCTCCGAACAGTACTTCAAGGCTCACGGCCACCGGCAGCCCACGATCCCGGAAATCGCGGCATACTACCGGGAACGGCAGATGGCCGCGGTTGTGTTCACTGTGGACGCTGAGTACGGCACCGGACATCCGCGTATCGACAACGAAGAGGTCGCGACGAGCTGTGCCGAGCACGCCGATGTGCTGATTCCCTTCGCGAGCATCGACCCGCGGCGAGGCCGGGCAGGCGTGCGGGAGGCGCGGGATCTCGTGGAGAACCACGGGGTTCGCGGGTTCAAGTTCCACCCGAGCCTGCAGGGGTTCGCGCCCAACGACCGGATGGCCTACCCGCTGTACGAGGTCATCGAGGAGCTCGGCGTGACCGCGTTGT
>CBIMJO010000964.1:0-4568 GCA_966244135.1 uncultured Actinocrispum sp.
GCTCGGCCTGCCGGTAGGACTCCAGCGTGGTGCGCCGCCACAACCCGCGTGGGTTGGCCGCGTCCTGCCAGAAGTTGTAGAGCATGTCCCCGCGGCGGCGGATGTAGGGGATCCGGTCGTCGGCGTCGAACACCGCGCGGATCTCGTCGCGCAGCTCGGCGAAGCGGGCACTGCCGGTCAGCTCGGCCACCGCCTCGGCGTTGCGGGCGCGGACCCACGCCATGGCGTCGTCCGCGGTCACCTCCTCCAGCCAGAGGTACGGGTCGTAGTCGCTCATACCTCCTAGTGTGACCTAACCGCGCCACAACTCCAGCACGGAGTCGATCTTGGTCCGGATGCGCGCCCGTGCCTCCTCCCGGTCCACACCGGACATCAGCAGTTCGTCGTAATCGGTGTCCTCATGACGGATGGACGCGATGACGGCGCGTGTCATGGCCTCCTCGTCGAGCGCGCGCCCGGCCGCCGAACGGCCCACCCGGCCACTGCCACGCAGCCCCGTGTGCCGCGCGATCGCCTCCGCGCGCCCCGGCGGGCAGTGCGGGAACAGCTGCCCGATCAGCTCGGCCATCCGCGCCTGCAGTTCGACGTCTCCCTCGGCCCGGCGGACCGCGTCCCGCTCGCGCCGCCGCAGCCGGACCTCCTCGTCGGCGAAGCACTCCCGTTCGGCCTGCTCCAGCGCCCGCTCCTCGACGAGCACGCCCTTGCGGTCGTAGCGCTTGCGCCGCTTGTTGAACTCCACGACCACCGCGGCCAGCCCGCTGGCCTTCTTCGCGCGCCGGGTGAGCGTGGCGTCACCGGACGGCAGGAACACCAGGTGGTCCATGTCCGCGCAGGTCAGGCAGCTCGGGCCGGTGTTGTCCATGATCAGGTACGGGCCGGTGTCGGCGCAGCTCACGCAGGTCCAGTCGCCGGCCGGGATCACCACGATCAGATCCGGAGCGGTGTTCTGCTTCTCTGTCAGCCGTTCCCGGCGCTTCTCGGACAGGTCCGGCGCCATCCAGTGCGCCCGGTACTCGCGTTCGACGGCCTCATCGCCGTTCTCGGTGAACCGCAACGGCCGACGGCCCCGGTTGGTCGAGACGTAGTTGCTCTCGCCCTCGGTCAGGCCGCGCTCGCGGGCCCAGCGGTGCAGGATCTCGCGTGCGTCGGCCAGCTTGGCCGGGTCGACGGCTGCGATCGACTCCAGTGTCCCGGCCTGCTCGCGTTCCCACGCCTGCAACCGCGGCAGCCAGCCCAGCTGCGCCAGCACGTCCACCGTGGTGACGATCTTGGACTTGGCGAGCAGGGCCTCGGCCGCGGTGACGATCCGCCGTTCCAGCTTCGTCTCGAAACTCACGCGCGCCATTCTCCCGTCGTGGTTACCGTGCCCGGACATGGTTCCAGGAGTGCGCACCCCGTCAGCGGCCGAGCTGGCATTGCTGGAGGCGATCGAGACCGCGGCGGACAAGGTGTTCGAACCGCTGGGCATCGTCTTCCCGCCGGGCAGCGTGATCAGCACCGTCACCGACCCGGCCAAGCTGCTCGTCGCCGGTGACCCGCCGGTCGGCTTCGCGTACGTCGACGACGTGGACGGCGCCCTGCACCTGCACCAGATCGCCGTGCACCCCGATCACGCGCGTCAGGGCATCGGGTCGACGCTGATGGCCGCAGTCTTCGAGCGCGCCGAGGGGCGGCCGGTGACCCTGACGACGTTCCGTGACGTGCCGTGGAACGGGCCCTGGTACGCGCGGATGGGGTTCACCGAACTCACCGAGCCTGGTCCAGGGCTGGCCGAGATCCTCGCCGAGGAACACGCCGCGGGCCTGACCGACCTGGGGGTTCGCGTCGCGATGACGAGACCGGAACATAACGGACACATACAGTGATCTGTTGCCGATCACGTCTGAACGCTTAGCCTGCCAGTAAGGAACGTCACACCGGCGGTTAGGACGGAGGCGCCTCATGCGGATCGCGGACGTACTGCGCACCAAGGGCTCGACGGTGGCGACAGCGGAACCGGAGACCACGGTGACCGAGCTGCTCGCCAAACTGGCCGAGCACAACATCGGTGCCATGGTCGTGCTCGCCGCCGACGGCACGGTGGTCGGCATCGTCTCCGAACGGGATGTGGTGCGAAGGCTGAACGAACGCGGCGCCGCACTGCTGGACCGGCCGGTCTCGGAGATCATGACGCCCGAGGTGTTCACCTGTCAGCCCGACGACTCGGTGGACAGCCTGACCGTGCTGATGACCGAGCGCCGGATCCGGCACGTCCCGGTGGTCACCGACGGCAGGCTGGTCGGCATCGTGAGCATCGGTGACGTGGTCAAGAGCAGGATCAAGAAGCTGGAAGAGGACCAGCAGCAGCTCGAGGCCTACATCACGCAGGGTTAGTGAGCCTGGCCAGGACTGCGTCCAGTTCGGCGTCGGTCAGGTCGACGCCGAACTGGTCCCGCAGTGTCTCGACGGTCTGTTCGGGGGTCAGCGTCCGCTGCGAACGCATGCCCTCCGGGCCGTTCACGGTCAGCTCGGTGTCGGTGAGCATGCGGTGTTCGTCCTCGTCCCGCGACTGCGCGACCAGCCGGGTCACGAAGGGGGAGCCCTGCCAGGTGGCCGTGTAGTGGTTGGCCATCAGGTAGTCGGCCGGGTAGGTGTGCTCGATCGCGAAGGCGTACAGGTCCGACCAGCCCTCCGGGCCGAGCAGCTGCAACACCCAGATATCGTCCTCGCGGGTCAGCCGGAACGTCCAGGACCCTTGCTGCACGGTGGTTTCCCGCAGCGGCATGGGATCGAGCAGGTTCGCGCCGAACCCCACGTCGGTCAGGAACCGCTCACCGTCCACAGTGGCCACAAGCATCATGTGCGTCCGCGGGCGGACGGTCTGTGAACCGCCCGTACGGGTGCGCGCGGCGAGACGGGTCACCTCGATGCCCAGGCGTTCCAACGCGGCCGCGTACAACGTGTTGTGCTCGTAGCAGTAGCCGCCACGGCCGCGTTGCACCATTTTCGCTTGCAGGCTCGGCAGATCCAGCGCCGGAACGCGGCCGAGGTACGGGTCCACGTTCTCGAACGGGATGTTCGCGCGGTGCCCGGCCGCGACCGACCGCAGGTTCGGCTTGTCGACCTCGATGCGCTTGAGGTACGCGTCGAGGTCCAGGTCTTCGATCCCCCACACCGTGCTCACTCCCGCCAGCCGATCATCTCCACGCCGCGTGCGACGTCCACCCGGAAGCCTACGGTGATCTCGCCGCTGGCGCCCGTGGCCAGCGGCAGCTTCCAGGTCAGCTCGCCCAGGTCGGTGCGCTCGTCCGGGTTCGGCTTGCAGGTCACCTCCTTGACCACGATGCCGTCGTCGCGCGACACCGGGATCTGGTCCAGGACGGTCACCGTGGTCGCCCGCCGGCCGAAGTTGCCGATCTTGATCCGGTACTCGGCCTCGCGCCTGCGGGTGCTGCCGATGATCGCCTTGCCCGCGGTGCGGCGGACCAGTTCGCGTTCGACCCGGATCCGGTCGTCCACACCGAGGTTGAGCTCGACCTCCTCGCTCGGCGACCACACCTGCAGGCTGGTCGTGCCGACGAACTCCGACTCGTGGAACACCGACGCCTTGCCGGGCCGCAGGGTGTGCTCGGAGGTGTTCACCGCGGTGGCCCGCAGGTACGCCTCGGGGCCGATGACCGGGGCGGTGACGTGGTCGAGGGACGCGGACAGGTCGATGACCGTGACGGTCGTGCGGTGCGCGGTCCCATCGGACGGCACCGCGACCTGGCGCGCCGGCCGGTAGGTGGCCGCGGCGGCGCCGTGCTCGACCTCGTGGACGGCCCGCGTGAGGGCCTGTGCGGATCGGGCGGCGCCGGGCATCGCCATCTTCGGCGCGGGCGGCGGGGCCGCGGCGCCATAGCCCGCGACGGCGGTGTCCATCATCGCGGCCGGCACCGGCATGGGCTGGAACCGGTCCAGATACCAGGGATCCAGTTCGGGCACCTCCGCCGTGACCGCGGGGCGGGCGGTGGACAGCGCCAGCTCGCACTCCGGCCAGTCCTCGCCGGTGCTCTGGGTGATCTCGGCGTGCCAGGTCAGGGTCAGCTGCTCGCCGGTCAGCCGGATGTCGTAGGTGGACTCCCACTGCGCCTGATAGACCACATAGGACAGTTCGACCTCGACATCGCCGTCCTCGTGCACGTCCAGCTCGACGAACACGGCCTTGCGGTCGGGCACCTGCTGCGCGCGGTACGCGTTCAGCGTGCGCTGGTGCATGTCGTGCTCTTCCTGGACGCGCAGCCGCTGCTCGGCCAGCTCCCGTCTGCGGCCAAGCGCTTTCGTCAGCTGGTAGCTCAGATCCCCGGACAGGCCGGCGACCTTGCGCGTCTCCAGGGTCCCGGCCGCCAGGGCGCGGGCCAGCGGCCCGGTCATCCGCCGGCCCAGCGTGTTCAGCAGCTCGACGTGGCTGTCCTCCACGCTGGTCAGGTCGGCCAGCTCGGTGAGCTCCCCGCCGAGCGCCTCGATCTTGTCCTCGAGCTCCTTGACCCGGTCGTCCGGCGACTGGGTGTGCAGCTTCCGGTGAAACCAGCCGTGGTTGCCGACCACGT
>CBIMJO010000965.1:0-4565 GCA_966244135.1 uncultured Actinocrispum sp.
AGTCATTTACGAGCAGATTCGGGCTGGTCGCCTGAGGACCGTCACGCAGGGACGGACACGGCTTGTTCCTGCACTGGCTATTGACGAGTACGTACAACTGCTGATGCGTGAATCGGGGGTCGAGTATGACCAAGCGTCGTAGCCGTGGTGACGGCGGACTGCACTGGGACGAAAACCGGCAACGCTGGATCGCATCCGTGACGGTCGGGTACACCCCGGCTGGAAAGCGGATCGTGAAGAAAGCCAGCGGAAAGACCAAGACGGAGGCGAAGAACAAGCTTAAGGAGATCCTCCGCGACTACGACGACGGCTTGGCTATCGCGCCACACAGCTACACGGTGGAGAAAGCCGTCCGGGACTGGTTGACCTACGGACTGAGCGGACGCGATCAGCAAACCGTCAAGACGTTGACGATCCTTGCCGACACACATGTGATCCCTGCGCTGGGCGCCCGCAAACTCCGAGAGTTGTCCGCTGAGGACGTTGACAAGTGGCTTGCGGACAAGGCTCAGACGCTCGCCACTCGAACAATCCGTGACATTCGCTCTGTGCTCAAGAGAGCAATTGCCCGAGCGCAGGCGCGAGACAAGGTGAAGCGCAACGTCGTGCTTCTGTGCGACGTGCCGGTTGGGCAACCGGGCCGTCCGTCCAAGGCCCTCACCTTTGAGCAAGCGGAAGCCATTCTCGCCGCTGCGGAGGCTGAACGGTCAGTGATTGGCACCTACATTGTGGTGTCGCTGCTGAGCGGCGCCCGAACTGAGGAAATGCGGCCACTAACCTGGTCACACGTCGATTTGAAGGGCAAGCCGAAGGCGACACCGCCAGTGCCTCCGCACATCATGGTGTGGCGGTCGGTCCGGGCAACCGGAGACACCAAGACCCGCAAGTCCCGACGAACGTTGGCACTGCCGCAACGGTGCATTGACGCGCTTGCGGAGCATCGGGCCCGCCAGCGCTCCCGTCAGTCAGGGGAGGGGTGGACCGACCACGACTTGGTGTTCGCGTCTGAGGCGGGGACAGAGCTGGACTCGGCCAACGTGCGGCGGGCCTTCCGGCGGGTCGCCAAGTCGGCGGGACTCCGGGCAGAGGATTGGACGCCTCGTGAGCTCCGGCACAGCTTCGTGTCGCTGCTCTCCGACAGCGGTGTGCCAATCGAGAAGATCTCGCTGCTGGTCGGTCACAGCGGCACGTCGGTGACGGAGCAGGTCTACCGCCATCAGATCCGCCCAGTGCTCCAAGACGGGGCAACCGCCATGGATGACATCTTCCGAGGGGACGACACGGCGGCCTAGTCACTCAGTTAGTCACCCGGACACAAATCAGGGCCTGTCCGATCTACATTGGACAGGCCCTGACCTAGTCGGGGTGGCGGGATTCGAACCCACGACCTCTTCGTCCCGAACGAAGCGCGCTACCAAGCTGCGCCACACCCCGGTCTTGCAGAGGTAACTCTAGCGGACGTCCGCCCGCGCCCCGAAACGGGTATCCGTTTCTGTGTTGGTGCTGCCTGCGGGGCGTGGGACGAGGGTCAGCAGGGTGGCTTCGGGTGGGCAGGCGAAACGCACTGGGGCGTAGGGGGATGTGCCCAGGCCGGCGGAGACGTGCAGCCACATGTGGCTGCCCCAGCGGCTGGCGCCGCGGGCGCGGCTGCGATCGAGCTCACAGTTCGTCACGATGGCGCCGTAGCCGGGGATGCGCAGCTGGCCGCCGTGGGTGTGGCCGGCCATCACGAGGTCGTAGCCGTCCTCGGCGAACGGGTCGAGGACGCGGGGTTCGGGGCTGTGGGTGACGCCGAGGCGCAGGGCCGCGTTGGGGTCGGGGCGGCCGGCGATCTCGTTGTAGCGGTCGCGCTTGAGGTGGGGGTCGTCGACGCCCGCGACGGCGATGTTCTGGCCCTGCACGGTCACGATCCGGCGGACGTGGGTCAGGTCGTGCCAGCCGCGCTCCACGAAGGCCGCGCGCAGGTCGCGCCACGGCAGGCTGATGCCGTGGATGCGCTTCTTCTTCGCCCGCGGCAGCAGGTAGCGCACCGGGTTCTTGGGCTTCGGCGCGTAGTAGTCGTTGCTGCCGAACACGAATACGCCCGGCCGGTTCAGCAACGGCCCCAGCGCCCGGATGACGGCCGGGACCGCCTGCTTGTGCGCGAGGTTGTCGCCGGTGTTGACCACGAGATCGGGCTCGAGGGCGTCCAGGGCCGCGATCCAGCGCTGCTTGGACTTCTGGCCGGGCAGCATGTGGATGTCCGAGATGTGCAGCACACGCATCGGCCGGGCGCCCTCGGCGAGCACCGGCAGGGTCGCCTGGCGCAGTGTCCAGCGCCTTCGTTCGATCCCCGCCGCATACGCGATGGCTGCGGCTCCGGCGGCGGTCGTGGTCAGTGCGATTCGGCCCAACGTGCTCACGCTTCGAGGGTACGGCTGTATTGCCGCGCGCAGGCAGGCACCGTCCCGGTAACGTTCCCGGCCATGGCGCAGCTGAAGGAAGCCCTGAAGTCCGACCTGGTGACGGCGCTGAAGGCGAAGGACACCACCCGCCTGGCGACGCTGCGGATGGTGCTGGCCGCGGTCACCAACGAGGAGGTCGCCGGCAAGGAGGCGCGCGAGCTGTCCGACGAGGAGGTACAGCGCGTGCTCACCCGCGAGGCCAAGAAGCGCAAGGAGGCCGCCGAGGCCTTCGACAGCGCCGGCCGCGCCGAGCAGGCCGCCGCCGAACGCGCCGAGGCCGAGGTGATCTCCGAGTACCTCCCGCAGCAGTTGAGCGACGACGAGCTGGCCGCCGTGGTCGCCGAGGCCGTCGCCGAGGTCACCGCGCAGCTCGGCGAGGCGCCCGGCCAGCGGCAGATGGGCCAGGTCATGAAGGCCGCCAACGCCAAGGTCGCCGGCCGCGCCGAAGGTGGCCGGGTGGCCGCCGCCGTGCGCGCCCGCCTGTCCTGACCCCGGACGTGCGAAGGGCCCCTCGCGAACGAGGGGCCCTTCTTTCGTCTCAGCCGCCGCCTGGCTGCTCGCCGCCTTCGCCGCCGTTGGGCGGTCCACCGGGCTGCGTACCGCCAGGGTTGTTCGGGTCCGGCGGGTTCGGCACGTTCGGCGCGACCCCGTTGGACACGTAGATCGTGATGACCTCGTTCGGGATCCGGCTGCCGCGCGGGTTCTGGTTGATCACCGTGCCCTTGCGCTCACCGGAGTCCCTCGTCACCTGGTTGACCCGGTAACCGGCCGCCTGCAGGCGGTTGGTGGCCTCCTGCGCGCTCAGGCCGATCACGTTGGGCACCGCCTGCTGCGCGCCACCGTCCACGTACCGGGGGTCCGGGTTCGGCAGCGGCAACGCGGGTTCGTTGCCCAGCAACGGTTTCAGCGCCTTGAACCAGGTCCGGGCCGGGATCTTGCCGCCGTAGATGTTGCCCGTGCTGGAGAACGACGGCGGGTCGGTGTCGCGGATCGGCCGCGGCCGCGGACCGTCATTGAACGTCAGCACGGCCGCCGCGTACTGCGGCACGGCGCCGACGAACCCAGCCGACTTGTACTCCTGCGTGGTGCCGGTCTTCCCCATCATCGGGCGGTTCCAGCCGTTGGCCGCGGCGGCAGCGGCGGACGTGCCACCGGGCTGGTCGTCCTTGCTCAGCCCGACCACCAGGCTGTTGGCCAGCGGCTCGTCGACCGCCTGGTCACACGGCTGCTCCTTGCCCTTGAGGTCCACCGGCTGGCCGTTGCGGTCGGTGATCGACACGATCGGCGTCGGCGGGCACCACTTGCCGCCGCTCATCAGCGTGGCGGCCACGTTCGCCAGCTCCAGCGCGCTGGTCGGCGACGGGCCGAGGGTGAACGTCGGCTTGCCGTGGTCACCCGCGTGCGGCTTGAAGTGCTGCGCCTGCGTCTCCTCGCCCGGCTTGGCCTTGTTGCCGTCCATGTTCGACGCCATGGTCTCGCGCATACCCAGCCGCTGCGCCATGTCGACGACCTTGTCGGTGCCGCCGAGGGTCTCCTCCAGCTTGACGAACCCGGTGTTCGGCGAGGTCGCCAGGGCCGACTGCAGGGTCATCGACTCGGCGTACTTGCCCGCGTTGCCCAGGCAGTACCAGCGGGTGTTGCCGTCCTTCGGGTCCTCGGTCTTCGGGCACTTGTCCCCGCCGCCCTTGAACAGGTGCGAGGTGTACTGGTTGGGCGTCTCGATGGTGTTGTTGATGCCCATGCCGGCCTCGAGCGCGGCGGCCGCGGTGAAGATCTTGTAGATCGACCCGGCGCCGAACTTGTTCTCGATGCCGTACGGCTGCGGGTACTGGGTCTGGCCGAGGGCCGCGTTGGGCCCGTAGTCGCGGTTGGAGACCAGGGCGACGACCTCGTGCCGGTCCTTGCCGGGCCGCACGATCGCCATCGCGTTGGCGATGCCGTCGAGCGTCTTGGGCACCCCGTCCTCGGCGGCCAGCTTGGCCAGGTGGGTGGCGTTGAGGTCCAGTGTGGTCTTGACCGTGTAGCCGCCGGTGATCAGCTGGTCCTCGGTGAAACCGAGCTTCTGCAGGTAGGTCACCACGTACTGGCAGAAGAACCCGGCCTCCGGGCCGGCGCCGTTGC
>CBIMJO010000966.1:0-4563 GCA_966244135.1 uncultured Actinocrispum sp.
GCCTGTTGTGTCGGCGGGCTCGCTCTCGCCGGCGCCGTCGTCGAGATCCGGACCCGCCGCGACTGACTCCCTGCGCGCCGAGAACCAGTCCACCGAAGAGGCCACGACCGCGGCGGCGGCCAGCAGCAACGCGGTCTGGGTGGCCAGGATGTACGCCCACTCCTGGCCATGCCCGAGCAGCCGCCCGGTCACCGCGAGCCCGGTCGCGACCACCATCCCGGTGAGCGCGAGCAGCCGGGGCGCCCGTTCACTGAACTGGCGGACCAGCAGGCAGGCGATCAGCAGCACGATCGGCAGCATCCCGCCCAGCACGGCCAGAACCGCGATCAGCGCCACGGTCGCCCCCGTCGCGCTGCCCGAGGCGACCGAGACCGGGCGCCGCCGCACCGGCAGTGCCACGAACACCAGCACGAGGAAGATCGCGATCGCGCCGATCAGCAGGCCGGTCCGGTATCGCGTATCCGGTGTGAAGGCCAGCGAAACGACCCCGCCCGAGCCCGCGGGCACGATCCAGGCCTGCTGCCAGCCGTCCACCCGGGTCTTGGCCAGCGGCTTACCGTCCACTGTGGCCACCCAGCCCGCGTTCGCGTTCTCCGGCACGGCAAGCACGGCGTCCTCACCGGGACCGACGCGGACCTCCCGCGAGGTGGACTCCCAGCTGAGCACGTCGACCGACCGGTGCGCGGCCGGGGCCGGCGGCGCCGTGCCGGGCTTGAGCCAGAGGTCCTGCACCACAAAGGAGTCCGAGCGGTCGGCGCGGATCTCGTGGCTGCCGGGCGCCAGCTCGACCCCGCCCTGCGAGTCCGGGCAGGCGCGCAGTTCCACCGGCCGGTGGGCGTTCCAGTCGGCGAGCGTGCCGCGCACCGAGGTCTTGTAGTCGAACCCGTCCAGGTGCACGTTCGGCCCGGACCCGCAGGGCAGCTCGAACGTGGTCTGCGGAGCGGGCATGGCATCGCCGGTGAACGTGAGCGACCCGAGGCCCTGCTGCGTGCGCCGGTCGTCGTCGGACACCAGCAGCCGCACGAACAGCTGAGTGGTCTCGATCGGCGGGAACGTGGCCGAACCGCTGGGCAGCTCGACGATCTGGGTCGTGGTGGGCGTCGCGAGCTCCAGGCGGACCGGCGTCTTCGCGGTCCCGCCGGCATCGGTCGCGATGCTGACGCCGGTGATCTTGTGCGGCTTCGGCCATTCGAACGTCAGCGTCGGGCGGATGTCGGTCAGGTCCGGGATCCACGCGCTCGTCGGGTCGCCGTCGAGCGCGGCGAACCCGCCCGCCGCCGGGTCACCACCGAGCTGCGAGCTGGCCGTGACCTTGACGCCCGGCAACGACATCGGCGCCAGGCCGCCGGTCGCGGGCACCACTGTGCCGCCGAACGAGAACGCGGCCTTGGCCTGCGTGCCGAAGAGACGGTGGACCCCGTCCGGCTCCTCCCCCTGCTTGGCGAGGTTCGCGTCGCACCGGACGTGCCCCTCGTCGTTCACGCAGGCGTAGCGCGGCTGGGCACCTCGCGTGAACGCGAACCCGGGCGCCGCGCCCGGCGGCAGGTCGGTGGGCACCTCCAGGGCACGCTGGGGGTCTGTGCCGGGGATCTTCAGCTCGGAGATGCCGACGTTGCCGTCCGTCCGGCCGACGACCAGTGACAGCAACGTGATCCGCACCTTGCGGGTCAGCCCGGGGACGGTCGTGTAGCTGTGCGGGCCGTCGCCGCGGGCCACCTGCTGCTCGATCGACCCGCTGTCGGTGGTGATGCGGATGCGGGTGGGCGGCCAGCCGACCCGGATGTCGTCGACGAAGCTGAGGTCGACCGAGTCGACCAGCCGGGGCGTGTCGAGCTCGACCTCCAGCCACTGGCCGATCGGCCCGGTGAACGACGAGGAGTGCCAGGCCGTGCGCGGATCGCCGTCGATCGCCGAGAACGGCTGGTAGCTCGGGTCCACGCCACCGAACGAGTCGGCGAACGAGGCCGCCGTCGACGCCGTGACCGACCGGATCCCCCGGTAGGCGGCGACAGTTTGGTGCTGCTGACCGGGGAACGGCAGCAGATCGCTTGCGGCGCGCGGCAAGCGGGTCGGTTCGGTCGCGGTGAGCGTCTGGCTCAGGTTGTCCCGCACGCCGGCGACGTTGCGTTCGGCCCGGCGCAGACCGTCGGTGACCAGGCGCGGACCGGTCGGCGAACCGCCGTCGCCGGTGAGCACGGCCGGCGTGGCCGGGTCGAGCTGGCCGGAGTTGAGCAGCGGCAGCAACGACTCCGGCCCACCACTGACCGTCGGAATGTCCTTTGTGGACGTGACACTGACCAGCGGCACATCCCGTTGCACCTGGTAGATCTCCAGCGGCCCGAACTCCATCGCCTTGCTGATCCCCGGCGACCCGGCCAGACCGGACCGCAATGTCGGCACCGCGGGAGCGTCGAGCCTGGCCCGGTCGATGTCGTTGCGCAGCAACAGGAACCGGTAGCCCGAGCGGGAAAGCAGCCCGGCCAGGCCGGGATCACCGCGGCCGTCGGCGAGTGCGGCGTCGACCGTGTCCATCAGCCGGGTATTGCCTTCGGAGCCCAGCGGCACCTGATTGCGGATCGCCCAAGGGCTTGTGGCGAGCGCCTGGGCGGGTTCGTCGACCGTGCGGCCCCATTCGTACTCGCCGAAGCCGGTCGCGGGCAGCATCAACGTGCGTGCCCTCGCGTCCGTCTTGGCGACCCAGGCCAGCGCATCCCGCCAGTACCCGGGCACCTCGTCCCAGCCGGGCCCGGGCCGCAGCAGCACCAGCCACGCGGGCGCGGCCAGCACCACCACGAGCACCAGCCCGAACGCGGGCCGCACCCATCTGCGGGCGGCCTTCGCGGTGCTGGCGATGCCGTGCATGAACGCCAGCGTCAGCGGGAGTCTCAGCACCGGTTCGAACTTGTGCACATTGCGCAGCGCGGCCAGCGGCCCGTCGAGCAGGTGCCGGACCGGCGCGGCCAGCGGGCTGTCCAGCGTGCCCACGTAACCGATGGTCAGCAGCGTCAGGCCGAACAGGACGCTCAACCCGAGGAAACGGCGTTCCGGCAGGCCACCGCGGGCGAGCCCGTAGAGTCCGACCGCCGCGACCAGGCCGGTCCCCGCCATCAGCACGGGGTTGTCGACCAAGATCCACCCCGAGGGCCACCACGGCGTGCCCTGGACGACGTAGGCGACCCACTGGTTCGTCCCGCGCAGGGCCTGGAACAACGACATCGGCGCGGTGGTGTTGGCCGCGGACTCGATGTAGTCCAGGAACGGCAGGCTGTACTCGCTGAGCAGCAACAGCGGCAGGATCCACCACAATGTCGCGCCGATGACGAAAACCACCCACCAGAGCACCAGTTTGCCGTGCTCACGGGTCCAAGTCCGGGTCAGCAGCCACAATCCGGGCAGAACGAGCGCCATCACCACCATGGCGGCGTTGATCCCGCCCATGCACAGCACGGCGAGCGCGGACAGCCCGGCCGCGCGGCGCGGCGACCTGATCCGGTCCGCGCGGATCAGCGGCACCAGCACCCACGGCAGGAGCACCGCGGGCAGCATTTCCGCTGACAGCGGGCCGATCTCGGTCATGATCCGGGGCGCCAGCGCGTAGGCCGTCGCGCCGACCAGGCGGGCCGGTTCGGTGCCGATCGACAGCGCCCTGGCCACCAGCAACGCGCCGAAATACGCGAGCCCCAGCAGCAGGGCGCACCACAGCCGCTGCGCGATCCACTCCGGGATCCCGGCCAGGTGGGTCAGCGCGAAGTACGGGCCCATCGGGAACAGGTAGCCGTACGCCTGGTTCTGCAGCTCGCCGCTGGTCGCCTCCGGATTCCACAGATGCATAGCCCGGGCGAGGAACGCGACCGGATCGACCGACAGGTCCAGCTTGGTGTCGAACGTCGTCTTGCCGGGCCGCTGCACGAACGACAGCACGGCCAGGCCCAGCACGATCCAGGTGCTGGGGCTGCGAAGGACCCTGAGCGGCGAAAACCGCCGGGCAGCAGGCGGTGCCGGCGTGTCCCGGGTCCGTTCGCGGGTGGTTACCATCGAGTAGATCCTAAGCCTCTGGGTGGCTAGGATAGACCGACGATCTTCCCCGGCGGCCCAGGCAGGTGCGCTATCAGCGAGAAACTCCAGGACGGGTTCGCCGACGCATGGGCACTGGCCGAACCGGTCAAGGGCTGGATGACCGAGGCTCAGGGCCGCGCGCTGTGGGATGCCGCGCGCCGGCTGGAAAAGGGCGACGTCATCCTCGAGATCGGCAGCCACCAGGGCAGATCCACGGTCATCCTGGGCACCGCGGCCCGCACTGTCGGGGCCACGGTCATCGCGGTGGACCCGTTCGTCGACGGCAAGCTGTTCGGCGGATCGCCCACCCGGCAACGGTTCGAGCAGAACATCACCGCCGCCGGGCTCGATGACGTGGTCGAACTGGTCTGCGGGTACAGCACCAAGCTGCGTCCGCACTGGGATCGCCCGTTCAACCTGCTGTACGTCGACGGCAAGCACGACTACTGGACCTACACCGACGACGGAGACGGCGCTCACCGCCGATCTCTCGGAGGACCTGCGCGA
>CBIMJO010000967.1:0-4561 GCA_966244135.1 uncultured Actinocrispum sp.
CACGGTCACCCCCCGCGCCCGGAACGTCAACGGCGCTTCAACAAACCAGCTCGCGCGCACCATGCCGAGCCAGACGAACGTCACCGCGACAGCCACGCTCACCGAGAGACACCTCCGAGGTCGATCCCGCCGCCCGGAGTCTACGTCCACGTCCCCCAGCGGATCCGCGCAGTCGATGCCACCGGCCGACTTAATCCACTATAGACAGTGCAGCGCTGGAAGAGGAGAAGGTGTCCTGTCGCTCAGTTTCGCACGGCGCTGGGGTGCCGCAGGTGCTTTCGCGCGGCGATCTCCTCGGCGTCGAGGAAGTCCAGCATCGGCACGTCCGGCGCGCACAGCATGCACACCACGAACTTGGCCTCGATATCGTCCCGGAGGTTGGCTGCCTGGTAGTGCACGACTTCGCCACCGGGCTCCCAGAACGCCTCGCCCGCCTTGACCGGGTACGGCTCCTCCCCCTCCAGTTCGAACAGCATCTCGCCCTCGAGCATGTACCCGAACACCGGGCCGGAGTGCCGGTGCGGGCCCGATCCGGGGTCGCCCGGCGGGATGGTCACGGTCGCGATCATGGCGGCGGAGCCGGCCGGGATCTCGGTGGTCTGGTGCAGCAGCATGTCCAGCTTGGTGTTGGACATTCCGGTGTTTCGCATACCCTCGAACCTACTGCGGCGCACCACGATCCCGTGGTCCAGTCATGCCGTGATTCCGTGGGCCAGCGGCCGATCGCGGGAACCAGAGGGCCATCCTCACCGGCTCTTGGGACATAAAGGCATTCGTACGTCCACTGAGGACGTTGGTCCCGGCGGCCACGGTTCGCTTCCCGGCTCCCGAGATGACGGAGGTGGCCCGGGCGCCCGCCCGGGCCACCAGCCCTCAGCTGACGGCGTCCAGCAGCAACTTCGCGGCTACCGTCGTCCCATCAGTCCGAATGGCACCCGCCACGGCCTTCGCGCGCTTCTGGACCTCCGGGCTCAGTGCCACCGAGAGCGCGGCCGACAGCGATTCCGCGTTCGGCACCGGACCGTCATGGAGCACACCAATGCCCAGGTCAGCGACCCGCCGGCCCCAGATCGGCTGGTCCACGATCTGCGGGATCACCACCTGAGGGACGCCCGCGGCACTGGCCGTCGTCGTGGTGCCCGCACCGCCGTGGTGCAGGACCGCGGCCACCCGCCCGAACAGGGCCTGGTGGTTGATCTCCCCCACCACCAGGCAGTCGTCCCGGTCGTCGATCTGAGCGAGCCCGGCCCACCCACGGCCGAGGATCACGCGCCTGCCCTGCGCCCGGATCGCCGAGATGACATCTGCGGCCATACCGGTCGCCCCGCGCAGGGCCATGCTGCCGAAGCCCACGTAGACCGGCGGCTCACCGGCAGCCAGGAACGCCTCCACCTCGTCCGGCAGCGGCCGGGAGTCCGGCAGGATCCACGCCCCGGTCTGCACGACGTCGAGGCTGAGCAGGCTCTGCCACGGCCACAGGATCGGGTCGGCCGCCAGCCACGGCCTGTCGCCGAACACGTAGTCGCGGATGTTGTCCACCGGCGGCAGACCGATCGCGGCCCGGTGTGTGTTCTCCGCCTCGCCGTACAGCTCGGACACCCGCAGGGCGTCGTACTCCCACAGTTTCTTGACGTCCGTCTCCCCTTCCGGGGTCGGTGTGCCCGGCCGCGCCGCCGAGGGCGGAAGGTACGGAGAGGGCAGGCCGATCGTGTGGAAGCACGCGAACACGTACGGGATGCCCAGTTTGTCGGCCACCGACCGCGCGCCGACCGGGATCAAGCGCGTCACAGTCCTCGCCCACCTTGAGCAAGGTGTCGTACCGCGCCGCGACCAGCTCGGGCGCGAGCTGGAACGCGGCCCCCGCCGAGGGCGGCCGCTCACCGAGCACCACGGAACGCACCGTCGGCCCGAGCGGCACCAACGGCACACCCACCCGGTCGGTCAGCGCCGTGAACTCCTCGTCGGCCGGCGCGGCCAGTACGGCCTCCGCGCCCAGTTCCTGCAATCGCGCCGCGAGCCCGGCCAACGGCTCGACATCGCCCCGGGAACCCCACGTCGACAACAACACACGCATGCTGCGAATCCCCCAGCCACCTCGTGTTTTTCATTTCGGCGGGCGATTGTGCAGCACAACCGGGGTCTTGCCGCAAGCCCCCCGGTGCGCTATATGTTGAAGTGGGGAGAGGGAATCTTCTGTGGACGGCGCCGGAAAATCCGTCGCCCGGTCCGGGAGAGCGATCTAGGCTCGGCTGAATGGATCTGTCCACCATTGCGGTGCCCCATACCCTCACTCACCTGAAGCCGTTGCTGCCGGCGGCGCCCGCGCGCGTTCTCGAGGCAGGCTGCGGCCGCGGCGCGCTGGCCGCGGCGCTGGCAGACGTGGGCTACGAAGTCACCGGCGTGGACCGCAACGCGGACATGGCCGCCGCGGCCAAGGAACGCGGAGTGCCGGTCATCCAGGCCGACGTTCAGGACGTTTCCGGCGAGTACGACGTCGTGTTGTTCACGCGTTCCCTGCACCACGCCGAAAGCCTCGACGACCTGCTGGCCCACGCGGCCACATTGCTCGCTCCGGGCGGGCAGATCATCATCGAGGAGTTCGCCTGGGAACGGGTGGACCAGGCCGCCGCGCATTTCCTCTACGACAACCTCGCGATACTGGTGGCCGCGGGCCTGCTCGACGCCGAACCGCCGAAGGACGACCTGCTCGAAGCCTGGGTGGATGGTCACAATCACCTCCACCACGGGGCCGCCATGCTCGCCGCCCTGGGCCGTGCCGGCTCCGACCTGACCACGGTGGCGACGAGCATCCTGTGGCGCCTGGTCGATGGGCGCGGCGCCACCTGGACCGAGCCCGCGCGCGCCGCCGACGTCCTCAACGCCATGCGTGACGCCGAGGAACGCCGTCTCGCAGCCAGCATGCGGCCTCCGGTCGGTCTGCTCGCGTCGGTCCGCCGTTAGGCGGTCTTCTTGGTGTCGCGGGACACGGCCAGCACGATCGCGAGCAGCCCGATGATCGCCACAAAGGAATTCGCCACCGTCAGCAACACCTTCTGGCCGGGCGTGGCCATTTCCATGTGCGTCAGGTGGAAGAAGAAGTGCGGCACGGCGAACACCGAGAACGCCAGCGCGGCCGGGACCACGAAGTGCGTGCGCGGCTTGACGATCGCGATCGCCAGCAGCAACGCGATCCCCAATGTGGCGCCGCCGAAGTCACGCGCGTAGTGCTCGCTGAACGGGGGCGTGAGATCCACCGTCGGGACGTTGTCGTAGAAACTCTCCGGCGCGAACTGGTTCCACGCCCCCACAACGACTTCGTCCAGGAAAAGCAGCCCGAGAATCATGCGGATCAGCAGAGTCACAGCTTCGCTCCGTTCTGGACAGTCAGCTCGGCCAGGTGTTGAGCGAAGGTGTGCGGCGACTGCGTGAACGGCCCTGAGGCAGAAACCCGCCACCGGTCATCGCCTTGCCACTCGCATCGCTGAACTCCTCTCCTCGCGATCGACACGCCCTAGACCAGGCAGCCCGGCGTTTCGTGACACCACCACGGTCTGTCACAGCGCGGAGGGATGCGGGGCCAATGGCGTCACGGCGATGCTCATGTAGCGGAACAACGGCAGATTCCACAGCAGCTCATGCAGTTCGGCGTTGGAGGAGACGTCGAACACGAGGTTGGCGTACTCGCCGACCACCCGCCACAGGTGCGGCCATTTCCCGGAACGCTGCAGCTCCTGGCTGTAGGCCTGCTCAGTGGCCAGGAGCTCCGCCCGGGCCGCGGGATCCATGTCCAGGGGCAGGTCCACGGTCATCCGCACGGCGAACAACATCAGGCGGGGTCCAGCACGAAGTCGTAGCGGACCTCGTTGTCCTTCGGCGCGATGATCAGCTCCGGCTTGACCGCCGAGGCGATGTCGGAGTCCACGTGGGCGCCGCCCTCGAAGTACAGCTGGGTGCCTGCCAGAAGTCCACTTCGGCCCCGGCCAGCGGTTGTCCGCCGACCGCGCGCACCTGGCCGTGGAACCGCAACGGCGTGCCGGGCTCGTTGTCCCGCATGGGAATCGCGCCCGTGGCGCCGAACGAGGGCGCGCCGGGAACGTAGTACGGGCCCTCGATCGAGCCCTTGCTGCCCTCGCGCCGGGCGTTGACCTCCTGCTCCACCACGTGCTCCACGAACACATCGAGGAACAGCGGCCACTCGCCGTCGGCGCCGACCTGGATCATCCATGCCTTGAAGGCGTCGTACTCGGCGTAGGTGACCTGGTGCTTGCCGATGACCTCGTGCACCCCGGCCAGAATGTCGGACGCGATTGCGTTCACCCGATGCGCGTCCGCAGCCACGGCCGACTTGGCGCGCTCCTGGAAGTGCTCAGTCGCCGACGCACCCGAAGCCGCGGCTGTGGGCGAGAAAAGCTCTGTCACGACGGTACCTCTCTGTGTGGTGGTACGGAATTCAGTCCTGGCGGTAACGGGCGAGCTTGTCCTCGTCCAGCTGGATGCCCAGGCCGTGAGCCTGCGGCACCCGCAGCTCGCCGCGCTCGATCCGCAGCGGTTCGGCGAGCAG
>CBIMJO010000968.1:0-4558 GCA_966244135.1 uncultured Actinocrispum sp.
CTCGAGCTTGTAGGGCTCTTGTGCCAGCTCGTCCTTGGCGGCGTCGACCGACTCGACCACGCGGCGGGAGAACCGCTGCGCGCCCTTGACGATCTGCTTCATCCGCTTCTCGAGGGCCTCGAGGTCCTCGGGCGTGAACGGCTTGGGCACGTCGAAGTCGTAGTAGAAGCCGTCCTTGATGGGCGGGCCGATGCCGAGCTTGGCCTCCGGGAACAGCTGCTGGACGGCCTGGGCGAGCACGTGCGCGGTGGAGTGGCGGATGACGCTGCGGCCCTCCTCGGTGTTCGCCGCGACGGCGTCCACCTCGGTGTCGGCCTCCGGCGTCCACGCCAGGTCGCGCAGACGGCCCTGGTCGTCACGGACGACGACGATCGCGTCCGGGCCCTTGGTCGGCAACCCCGCCTCCCGCACGGCGGCGCTCGCCGTCGTACCCGCCGGAACCACCACGCGCTTGGCGGGCTCGGCCAGGACGGCGGGAGATACGGACACGGTCGGGCTCCTCTGCTCAGGGATTCAGCTGCGGAAAGCCATCGTATCGACACCCAGGCCAGCGGCTTCACCGCGCCCGTTACCCAACCGACAGGAAGCACACAGCCAGCACTCAGGCAAACGGGTGAACCTGGAAATGTCATGAGAACTGCCCAACCGGGGAGCCCCACGTGTCCGACGAAGACAACAAGCCCCAGCAGCCGCAGGAGCCGGCGGCGCAGCCCGCTCCCCCTGCGCCCGACCAGCCGACCACCCCGCTGACGGAACCCGCCGCGCAAGGCCAGGCGCCGCAGGGCGCGGGCTACCAGGCCACCACTCCGCTGCCCGCCGAGGGCCAGCCCGCCGAGGGCCAGCCCGCCGCCTACCCGGCCACTCCAGCTGCCGGGGCCGAAGGCCAGGCGACCACAGCTCTGGGCGCCGAGGGCCACCCGGCCGCCGGCCCCCAGTCCGCGGCGGACCCGAACGCACAGGCGGGTCCGGCCGCCGAGTCCGGGGCGGCGGCGCCCCCTCCGCCGCCGCCACCGGCTCAGCCCGTCTACCAGGCACCACGCCAACCGGGCGGGTTCGGCCGGTTCGCCCGGCACCGCGCGACGCAGATCGTCGCGGCGGGTATCGCGGGCCTGTTGATCGGCGGCGGAGCGGTCGCGTTGATCAGCCACGGCGGGGACCACGGCCGCCCGGGCATCGGCTACTACCGCGACGGCAACGGCCCAGGCGGTCGAGCCTTCCCCGGCCCGGGCCCGTTCAATGAGCGGCCGGGTCAGCGGGACGGCCGCGGCCCGCGTTTCCAGCCGCCGAACCGGCAGCAACCGCCGAACAACCAGCAGCAACCGCCCAGCTCCGGCCAGCAGGTCCCACCGAGCGGCTCATCGACACCGAGCGCGCCACCCGCCACGAGCTAGTCACCAGGACGCCCGGGTTCGCCCGGGCGTCCTGGCCGGACCAACGCGCGACATACCCCGGACCAACGTGAGACACACCCGGGACGAACGTGAGACACGACTGCTAGCCCAGCATTGCTTTCATTTGGGTGATCTCCTTTTGCTGGGTCACCATCACGTCCTGGGCCATCTCCTCGACGAACACGTCCGACCCGGTCTGCAGCAGGTCCGACGCCATCACCAGGGCGCCCTCGTGGTGGGCGATCATCAGCTGCAGGAACATCGTGTCGAAGGCGGGGCCGGACGCCGCGCGCAGGGCGGTGAGCTGCTCAGCGGACGCCATGCCGGGCATCGCGTCGGTCATCTGGTGGTCCGGCGCCTTGTTCTTGCTGATCCAGGCTTCCATCGCCTTGATGTCCGGGCCCTGGGTGTCGGCGATCCGGGCCGCGATGGACTTCACGTCCGCACGCGCGGCCCGCGTCGGCGCCAGGCCGGCCATCTCGAGGGCCTGCTGGTGGTGGGTGATCATCATCCGCACGTACTTGACGTCCGCGTCGTTGAAACCCGCGCGGGGCTGGGCTTTCGCGGCTTCGGACGGCGACAGGGTCTTGGCGGACTCACCCGGCCGACCAGGCATGATGACGCTCGGCTCATCCGAGGACGGTGTGCTCGTACACCCCGTCACCACAACCAGCAGTAAAGCCAGAGTTACCCCGATCGACCTCACCTGGCAAAAGTTACCCTAGTCCCGACCTGCCGGTTCCCTACTTTCGGATGCTGACCCTAAGTAAAGATCTCTTCATACTGTTATTCACCAACGTTGGTGCTCGGTGTGAAGGAGCCTGCCCGGGCAGAGGTTCGGCAGATCTGTCGCACTACTGGGGACCGCATCCGTCGCCCTCACCGTCGCCCTGGGCACCCCCGCCTCGGCCGCGGACGACGAGATCCCCGGTGTGGACCAGATCCGGCACAGCTGGAACGTGCGCGACATCGCGAACGTGCCCAAGCACGCCCCGTTCGACACCCTGGACGCGCTGGACAGTGACCTCGCGTTCACCGGCGACAAGGTGATCGCCGGGAACTACAACGGTTTCACCATCTACGACATCCGCAACCCGCGCAAGCCCAAGATCGTCAGCCAGGTCGTCTGCCCCGGCTCGCAGAACGACGTGTCCGTCTACGGCGATCTGCTGTTCCTGTCGACCGACTCGTCGCGCAGCGACTCCTCCTGCAACAGCACCTCCCTGCCGGCGTCCGAGAAGAACGCCTGGGAGGGCATGAAGATCTTCGACATCAGCAACCCCAAGGCGCCCAGGTACGTGGCCGCCGTGGAGACCGACTGCGGGTCGCACACCCACACGCTGGTGCCGGACAAGCGCGGCAAGGACGTCTACCTCTACGTCTCGTCCTACAGCCCGAACGCCACGTTCCCGGACTGCCAGCCGCCGCACGACTTCATCTCGATCATCAAGGTGCCGTTGAAGGACCCGTCGAGCGCGGCCGTGGTGGCCAAGCCGGTGCTGTTCCCGGACGGTGGCAACCCCGGTGCCCCGGCGCCGTGGCCGAACCCGACCGTCTCGGCGACGAGCGGCTGCCACGACATCACCGTGTACCCGTCGAAGGACCTGGCCGCCGGTGCCTGCATGGGTGACGGGATCCTGTTCGACATCTCCAACCGCGAGAAGCCGCAGGTGATCAACCGCGTGGAGGACAACGCGCACTTCGCGTTCTGGCACTCGGCGACGTTCAACAACGACGGCACCAAGGTCGTGTTCACCGACGAGCTCGGCGGCGGTGGCCGCGCGACCTGCAACACCATGATCGGCCAGGAGCGCGGCGCGGACGGCATCTACGACATCACCGGCCGCGGCGATAAGCGCAAGCTGGAGTTCCGCAGCTACTTCAAGATCCCGCGGCCGAACGCGGACACGGAGAACTGCGTGGCGCACAACGGGTCGCTGATCCCGGTGCTCGGCCGCGACATCATGGTCCAGGCCTGGTACCAGGGCGGCATCTCGGTGTGGGACTTCACCGACTCCGCCAAGCCCAAGGAGATCGGTTTCTGGGAGCGCGGGCCGCTCTCGGCGACCGAGGCGATCACCGGCGGTTCGTGGTCGGCGTACTACTACAACGGCTACGTGTACTCCAACGACATCCAGAAGGGCCTGGACGTCCTGGAGATCATCGACCCGCGGGTGATCAGCGCGAAGTTCGTCCACCTCAAGCAGCTGAACGTGCAGACGCAGGGCCACAACTGGTAGCCTCGTAACTGAGAACGCACTCAGCCCATCCCCTAGGGGGTGGGCTGGTTGCTTTTCCGGGGTCACCGCCGGATGTCCCGAAGCGAGGAGACCCCGTAGCTTCTTGCGCGTGAACCTCATCGAGACCGAGTCACTCGAGAAGCGGTACGGGGGACGGGTGACCGCCCTGGCCGACCTCACGGTGACCATCGAACCCGGCATCGTCGGCCTGGTCGGTGCGAACGGCGCGGGCAAGAGCACGCTGATCAAGCTGGCGCTCGGCCTCCTGGAGCCGACCGGGGGCCGGATCCGCGTCCTCGGGCTCGACCCGCTGACCGACGGGGACGCCGTACGGGCGCGCGTCGGGTACATGCCCGAGCACGACTGCCTGCCGCCGGACATGTCCGCCGCGGAGTTCGTCACCCACATGGCGCGGGTGAGCGGCCTGCCGCCCGCCCCGGCCCGTGAACGCGCGTCCGAGACGCTGCGGCACGTCGGCCTGTACGAGGAGCGCTACCGGCCGATCGGCGGCTACTCGACCGGCATGAAGCAGCGGGTCAAGCTGGCCCAGGCGCTGGTGCACGACCCGGAGCTGCTGCTGCTGGACGAACCGACCAACGGGCTGGACCCGGAGGGCCGGCGGCAGATGTTGTCGCTGGTGCACCGGATCGGCACCGAGTTCGGCATCTCGGTGATCGTCTGCTCGCACCTGCTGGGCGAGATCGAGCGGATCTGCACCGCGCTGGTCGCCATCGACGCCGGGCGGCTGCTGCGCTCGGCGACGCTGTCCTCGATGACCCAGCACAGCGACATGCTGATGGTCGAGGTGGACGACCGCGAGGACGTGCTCTCCGAGCGCCTGTCCGAGCTGGGCCTGTCGGTCCGGCAGAAGGACCGCGTGCTGATGGTGACCCTCGCCGGGGACGACACGTTCGACACCATCCGCGA
>CBIMJO010000969.1:0-4557 GCA_966244135.1 uncultured Actinocrispum sp.
GCGCCTGCTCACGCACCGCCGCGAGCAGGGCGGGGCCCGCGAGGGCGACGAGTGAATCGTGCCAGCGGAGGGTGAAGGTGCGTTCGAGGGTCGTGAGGTCGAGTTCACGGCTCGGCGCCAGCACGGCCCGGGTTTGCTGCAGCAGCTCGTGCACCTGCTGCCGGACCGCGATCGCATACGGCGTCGGGGTCATCGTGCGCCCGGTGCGCACCAGGATCTGATCCCCTGTCGTGCGCCGGATGCGGCCGAGGCTCCGGCTCATCGCGGGCGCGGTGACGTGCAGGCGCTCAGCCGCCGCGGCCACGCTGCCTTCCTCGAGCAACGCGTCCAGCGCGGTGAGCAGGTTCAAATCCAATTGCATGTGAGTAATGCTAGCCGTGCTTTACATGCACTTGAAGTTAATCGAAGGCGGGCATAGCTTCGAGGTGCGGGCGCGGAAAGGCAGCCCGCCGACCTCATCAATCCCTTGCCCAGATGGGAATACCGCCATGCCCGAGACGACTCACGACGCCGATTTGCTCGCACAGACCGCCATCGCCGTACGGGCGGCGGGTTCGGCGTTGCGTGAGCGGTTCGGCGAGGTGGTCCGCTACCGGACGCGCGACGAGCTGATGCGCGCGATCGACGCCAACAACGACGCCGCCCTCGACGTCCTGCGCCCGCGCCTCGCGGCCCTTCGCCCGGACGGCCAGTGGGTGGAGGACGAGCTGGCCGGCGGCGCCCTGCCGACCGGCGAATGGTGGATCGTGGATCCGGCTGAGGGCAACGTCAACCACCTGCACGGCCTGCCGGAGTGGGCTGTCACCGCCACGCTTGTGCGAGACAACCAGCCGGTGCTCACCGCGGTCCACCTGCCGTTGACCGGTCAGACGTACACCGCGCTCGCGGGCGGCGGAGCCCATCTCGACGGCCGGCCGCTGAGCGTGTCCGACACCCCGGGCCTGGACGTGAGCTTGGTCGCCACGAGCCAGTCCAGGCCGGACCAGGACGAGACGGTCGTGCGGCGGCTCGGCTCCTCGATCACCGCGATGCTCCGCGACGCGCTCGTGGTGCGTACCTCCGTGCCTGCGACCCTGCACCTGCTGGACGTGGCCGCGGGCCGGATCGAGGCCTTCTGGCTGTTCGCCGGCGCCCGCGCCGACCTGTTCGCCGGTGCGTTGCTCGTCGCCGAGGCCGGCGGGCTGATCACCGACACCGAAGGCCGCCCCTGGACCCCGGCGAGCGAGAGCTTCCTGGCCGCTGCTCCCGGCGTGCACGCCCAAGCCGTCACCACGCTCGCCCGCTGATCACCCGCACGGAAACAGGAGAACACCATGATCGCCATACTCGGAAACGGCCGCGTCGGCGGCAACCTCGCCAGCGCGCTCACCGCGGCCGGACACGAGGTGGCCGTGGCAGGCCGCTCGCCAGGCGCCGCGGCGGACGCCGTCGGCAGAGCGCGGATCGTCATCAACGCCACCCCGGGCGAAGGCTCGGTTCAGCGGCTCACCGCGCTGCGCGAGCAACTGCGCGGCAAAATCCTCCTCGACGTCTCCAACGCCACCATGCGCGGACCGGACGGGCTCCCCGCCGACCTGCTCTACCCCGGTTCGAGCGTCGCGGAGCAACTCCAGGAAGCGCTGCCGGCCACGCACGTCGTCAAGAGCCTCAACACGATGCTGCACCCGGTGATGACCGCGCCCGGCACGCTCGCCCAGGCACCCACCGCCTTCCTGTCCGGCGAGGACCCGCAGGCCAAGCAGGTCATCCGCGAGCTGCTCACCGATCTCGGCTGGCGCCCTGAATGGATCACCGACCTCGGCGGGATCCAGACCGCGCGAGCCACCGAGGCCGCGATCCTGTTCGTACCGCACCTGATCCGATCCGGCGGACTCGCCCCCTTCGCCATCTCGGTCGCCCGCTGACACCCCGGACGCCCGCGATTTGACGGACAGTTAGTTATGCGCATAACGTTATCCGCGTAACTAATTCCGTCAGGGGGAACCGTGGACTTCGAGCAAGCCGACGCCATCAACCAGGCCATCCGCCTGCTGAGCCTGCGCCACCGGGCCAGGGCCGCGACCCTGCTGGCCCCGCTGGGCCTGCACCCCGGACAGGAGGCGCTCCTGCTCGAACTCGCCAGGACCGGCCCGATGATCCAGGCGCAGCTCAGCGAGGCGCTCGGCTGCGAGCCGCCCAGTGTCACGCTCATGACCCGCAAACTCGACGCTTCCGGCCACATTCGCCGCTATCCCGACCCGGCCGACAAGCGTGCCACCGTCGTCGAACTCACCGACAGCGGCAAGGCACTGGCCGACCGGCTCAAGGACGTGTGGCGCGCGCTGGCGGAGGAGACCGTCACCGGCCTGCCCGCCGAGACGGTGGCGGAGCTACCCGGCATCCTCAACACCTTGACCGGCAACGTGGACACCAGACACTCACACGGCCGACGCCATGGTCTGGCCGTGCACAACAAGCCGATGACTGGTGACTACAAACCGAGCGCACTGGGGTTTGTCCGCGACCATGTCGAGCAGATCATGCGGACTGGCACGACCGACGGCGTCACGATGAAAGACCGCCCCTTGGTCCTGATGACCTACCGAGGCGTCAAGACAGGCGCGATACGCAAGACGCCGGTGATGCGGGTCGAGCACGAGGGTCGCTACGCCGCAGTCGCCTCCAATGGCGCCCAACCGACCAACCCGCAGTGGTACCCGAGTCTGCTCGCTGAGCCGGTCGTCGAGCTTCAGGACCGCAACGTGATCCGCCAGTACCGCGCACGCGAGGTGTTCGGGGACGAGAAGGCGGCCTGGTGGCGCCGGGCAGTCGACGCGTTCCCGGACTACGCCGACTACCAGCGCGGGATCGACCGCCAGATCCCGGTCTTAGTCCTTGAACCGATCAGTGATCGCTAGGAGGTGAACCCGCCGTCGACCGGGAGCACGACGCCGCTGAGGTGGCTCGCGCGGTCGCTGAGCAGGAATGCCGCGGTGGCACCGACTTCCGCGCCTGTTCCCGCCTTCCGCAAGGGGGTGGCGGCGATGCGGGCCTCGACGCCGCCGGGAATCGTGCGGCGCAGTTCGTCGAGCATCGGGCTTTCGGTCGGTCCGGGGGCCAGGACGTTGACGCGGATGCCGAGCGGTCCGAAGTCGTGGGCGGCGGTGCGAGTCAGGCCGATGACCGCGTGTTTCGTGGCCTGGTAGGCGCCCATGCCGGAGCTGCCGCGCAAGCCGCCGATGCTGCTGACGTTGACGATCGAGCCCGAGCCCTGCTGTTGCATCACGCGGACTTCCTCGCGGATGCAGAGCCACGTGCCCTTCACGTTCACGGCCATGATCCGGTCGAAGTCCGCTTCCGGGACCTGGTCGAGGCGGCCGGCTCCGCCCATGGCCGCGCTGTTGAACGCCCCGTCGAGCCGGCCGAACCGCGCGACGGTGGCGTCGACGAAGGCAGCGACGCTTGCCGCGTCGGACACGTCGCCCGTCGTACACGCCACGTCGTAGCCCGCTGAGGTCAGGTCTTTCGTCAGCGCGGCAAGGGGTTCCTCGCTGCGGGCCACAAGCATCACGGAGGCGCCGTCCTCAGCGAAGACACGTGCGGCGTCAGCTCCGATTCCCGTGCTCGCGCCGACGACCAGGACGACTTTGCCGGTGAGAATGCTCATCAGGCCTCCTTTCCACGAAGCGCCAGCATCGCGCGGGCGTCGGCGGGCGTGGCGATCGGCTTGCCCAGATCCTCCACGACGGCCCGGATCTTCCTGACCTGCTGGGCGTTGCTCTCCGCCAGCCGGCCCTTGCCGATCCAGAGGCTGTCCTCGAGACCCACCCGCACGTGACCGCCGAGCCAGGCGCTGTGCGTGCCGAACCGCATCTGGTCCCGGCCCGCGGCGAACGCGGAGAACATGTAGTCGTCGCCGAAGAGCTTGTCGGCGATCCGCACCATGTGCTCGAGGTTCGCGTGGTCGGCACCGATCCCGCCGAGGACGCCGAACACGCCCTGGATCAGCAGCGGCGGCTTGGCCAGGCCCTTGTCGGCGAAGTAGGCGAGCGTGTACAGGTGGCCGATGTCGTAGCACTCGTACTCGAACCGGGTGCCGGACTCGCCCAGCGTCCGCAAGGCGTGCTCGATGGCGTCGAAGGTGTTCACGAACGGGTGCGAGTAGGTGTTGAGCACGTAGGGCTTCTCCCAGTCGTGCTTCCACTCGGTCACCTTGCCCGCGATCCCCGCGTAGACGAAGTTCATCGAGCCCATGTTCATCGACGCCAGCTCCGGCCGCAGCCTGAGCGCGGCCGCGAGCCGCTGCTCCATGGTCATCGACGACGCGCCGCCGGTGGTGATGTTGATGACCGCGTCGGTCGCCGCGGTGATCCGGCCGACGATCTTCTCGAACACGTCCGGGTCGGGCGTCGGCCGGCCGTCGGGCTGCCGGGCGTGCAGGTGCACGATGGCCGAACCGGCCTCGATCGCCTCGAGTGCGGCCTCCGCCACCTCATCGGCGGACAGCGGCAGATAAGGGCTCTGGGACGGGATGTTGACCGACCCCGTGATCGCCGTGGTGATGATGACCTTTTCGGC
>CBIMJO010000970.1:0-4557 GCA_966244135.1 uncultured Actinocrispum sp.
GACCGCGGCGCAGATCGCGCACAAGTACGGCCGCACCCCCGCCCAGGTGCTGCTGCGCTGGAACATCCAGCTGGGCAACCGGGTGATCCCGAAGTCCATCACACCCTCCCGGATCCGCGAGAACCTGAACATCTTCGACTTCACCCTGTCCGACGAGGACATGGACACCCTCACCAACCTCTGACGGTTCCGCGGTCAGCAGGGAGTGGACTGGGTGCCGAGGGCGGCCTTCGGTGTTCCGGAGACCGGCCCGTTCAGGGACCGACCGCGCCGGGCCGATCTGCGCGTCCGCCAGCGCCACCCGGACGTAGGGTTGGCGCATGGGCTGGGTGACGTTGCGGCAGTTCGCGTGGACGGAGCGCGCGGCGCACGTCGACCCGTACCCGGAGGTGGACGGGGTGCACCGGGTGGCGGCGGACCGGTTGCTGCCGGTGGATCTCAGCTACGCGGTGAGCGTGAACGCGCTGGCGGTGCCGAGCGGGCCGGTGCGCTACGAGACGCGGCAGCACGAGCTGCGGCTGGTGCTGTGCTACCTGAACAGCGAGCCGGGGACGGCGATCCGGTTGCGAGACGAGCCGTTCCGGGCGAGCGCCTCGCACATCCGCAGGTTCGTGAGCGAGTCGATCGGGCTGGGGATGCTCACGGCGGCGGTGCAGGCCGCCTACCAGTGGCAGGCCACGTCCGGCGCGATCGCCCACTTCGACGCCCTGCCGACCGCGTTGGCCGGGCACTACAACGTCACCAAGGCCCGGCCGGACCTGCTGTTCGACATGCCCGGCGTGACCTTGGCGGGGGAGGCGCGCGGCCGGTCCGAGGCGCCGCCCACCCGGGTCACCGCGCAGCAACGCGACCGCCTCAACAGCCTGCTGCCCTGGTCACACCACCACGGTGTCCACCCGCTGGCCGTGACCTGGGCGTACACCACCGGGCACGGCATCACCGTCGACCTGTTCACCCGATCGGGGCGGCTGCCGGGGATGACCGGGCCGGTGGGGCAGCCGATGCCGTCGCCGGTGGCGTTCCAGCCCGAACTGTTCGACCAGCTCGCCGAACCCACCGCCGAGACCCCGGCGTCCCGCGCCCGCCGCGACAGCCGCGCGAGGGACTTCGACCGCAGCTCGCCGCGGGAACTCGCCACGACCATCGCCCGCCGCGTGAACGACATCGCCGACCAGCTCTACGCGACCGCCCCGCAGTCGTCGGTTCACGTTGCGGGACAGGAACTGCGGGGTGCTTGGACGGGGCTGGACCTGCTCGGCCCGTCCACCGGTTCGTTCCTGCTCGGCGTCCTGGAACGCCCGCTGGACCGTGAGCAGAGCCTGGACCTCACCGCGCGCCTGCACCGCGAGAACCAGTTCGACGACAACGGGTTGTCCGCGCACGTCGCCGGCCGGCTGGTCATCGCGATCACCGCCGAACGCGACCAGCCCTGGGACCTGTTCGGCTGAGTTCGCTTACGGGAGCCCGAACTCGGCGGCGGCTCCGTCGAGGACCGCGCGCAGGCCGCGTTCGAACTGCTCGCTGAGGCCGTCGTCGTCCATCGCCGGGCTGGGCGCGTCCTCGGGGAACGACGACAGGTCCCCGCCCAGCAACGCGGCGGTGTGCGGGAACTCGCCGGAGCGCAGCTGGGCCATGCCGAACTCGATCGCGGCCTGGACGGACGCGGGGTTGGCCTCGGCGGTCGACTTGCGCGCGCGGATCTCGCTGGTGCGCAACACCGCGCCGCGCACGTAGTCGTCGAGCAGCACCAGCACGCCGAACTTCGCGGGGGTGTCGATGCCCGTTTTGGCCAGCGCGGCGAGTGTCTGTTCGAAGTGGCGCATGGCGTTCGGACCGAACTGGGCCTCCTGCAACGAGCTCAGCGCCCACGGGTGGCGGGCCATGACGTCGTGGGTGCGGCGGGCGATCAGCGTCAACGCCCCGCGCCAGCTGTCCGGCAGCTCGCCGGGGACCAGGACCTGGGCCATCAGCTCGTCGTGCATCAGCGCGACCAGCTCGTCCTTGGTGCGGACGTAGTTGTAGAGCGTCATCGCGCCGGTGTTCAGCGTCGCGGCGACATGCCGCATGGACACCGCGTCGAAGCCCTCCCGGTCCGCGATCTCCAGGGCGGTGCGGGCGATCTGCTCCCTGGTCAGGCGCGGGCGACGGCCACCGGGCTCTGGGCGGGCCCAGATCGGCTGGTCATCGCTGGTCCTTGACACACGTACACTGTACTTTCTAGCCTTGCACGTACAACGTACGTAATCACGTACCCTGTACGTGTCTGGAGGGGACATCGATGAAAGAGGCACTGCACCGGGCCATGCACCGGATACCTGGGGTTCCCGCGCATGTGGACCGGCCGGCCGGTCACCAGGGCCGCGCGCTGCGGAACCGGCCATTCAAGAGCCGTCACCACGAGGGCCGCCGGCACAAGGGTCACCAGATCCGCCGGCCGAGGGTGCTGGTGGCCTGGCAGCGGCGGATCGGCCGGTTCTTCGGGCAGGAGCTGCCGTGAAGGCCGCGGTGCTGCACGCGGTGGGGGAGGTGCCCCGCTACGAGGATGCGCCCGAACCCGTTGTGGGCGAAGGACAAGAGCTCGTGCGGGTGACGGCCTGCCCGGTGATGAACTACGACCGGGCATGGGCGGCGGGCACGCACTACTCGTCGCCGGGGAAGCTGCCGACCGTGTGCGGGTTCATCGGCGCGGGCGAACTTGCCGACGGGGCAAGGGTCTTGTTCGGATCGCGCGACGGCGTCATGGCCGAACGTGCCGTGACGCAACGAAAGTGGTGCACGGTCATCCCGGACGGAATCGACGATGCCGTGGCCGCCGCGATCCAGAACCCGGCGATGTCGGCGTGGACCGCGTTGGAGTGGCGGGCCAAGCTGCAGGCGCAGGAGCGGGTGCTGATCCTCGGGGCCACCGGGGTGACCGGCCAGCTCGCGGTGCAACTCGCCAAACAGCTGGGAGCCGGGCACATCGTGGCCGCGGGGCGCAACCAGCGCGTGCTGGACCTGTTGCCCGGCCTCGGCGCCGACGCCACGATCCAGCTCGACCAGTCCGAAGACGCCTTGCGCGAGGCCTACCGCGCGCACGGGCCGTTCGACATCGTGCTGGACTACCTGTGGGGACGGCCGACCGAGGTCCTGCTGAGCACGTTCGGCGCGACCGACATGGAGATCCGGTTCGCCCGGACCCGGCTGGTCCAGGTCGGTGTGATGGCCGGGCAGACCCTGAACCTGGACGCCGAGGTCCTGCGCAGCCACGCCCTGGAGATCCTGGGCAGCGGCTCCGGCAACGCGCCGCCGCTGGAGGTCATCACCTCGTACCTGCCGAAGGTGATGGACATGGTGGCGAGCGGCGCGCTGCGGATCGAGATCACCCGCGTCCCCCTGGCCGAGGTCGAAAGTGCCTGGAACCTCGACCAGGGCGGGCGCCGGACGGTTCTCGTGCCGTAGTGAGAACTACCCGGCCAGCAACTGGAAGGCGCCCTTGACGATGGCCAGGGCCTGGGCGGCCACGTGGTTCTCGTTCAGCGGGGCCGAGGTGTCCGAGACCATGACGCTGCTGACGAACGTGCGGCCGGTGGCCGTGCGGGTCAGGAAGTTCATGGTCAGCACACCCGGTTCGCTGCCGCCCTTGTACCAGATGACCGGGAACCGGGTCCGGTCCAGGCCCAGGCCCGCGTCGTTGATCGACAAGGCGTGGTCGATCTCCGGCTGGTTCTCCTTGGACAGCCCGGAGTAGGCGCGGCACATGTCGTCCGGCGAGCCGAACCACTCGATCTGGTCGATCTTCTCCGGAGCCTGCCAGCCGGCCAGCCCGGTCAGCGGCAACCGTTCCAGCGCGTTCACCGCCACGGGCTTGGCCCAGTCCGGCAGCGCGAGGTACGCGTTGGCGCGGGCCGGGTACTGCGCGGCCTTCAGCTCGAACATCGCTTTCGTGGTCAGGAACGGGATGTTCGCCGGTGGCCGCTGGTTGCCGAACGCGAACAGCTGACGCTGCACGGCATCCCGGCCCAGCCGGTGGATCAGGTGATCCGTGGCGGTGTTGTCGCTGAGCGAGATCATCTTGTCGGCGTACTCGGCCAGCGTGTGCTGCGTGCCGGCCGGGTCGTTCTGCAGCACCCCGGACGGCAGGCTCTTCCAGTCGTCCCGGATCGCCAGCTGCTCGGTCCAGGACGCGCGGTGCTCGGCCACGGCCTTGCCCAGCGCGCCCAGCACGTACAGCTTGAACGCCGACCCCAGCGGTCGCTGAACCCGCTCGCCCACACCGTGAACGACCCGGCACTGTCCATTCGCGACGATCTCGGACGCCCCGAACGACACCCGTGCGTTCAACGCCGACAACCGCGCGTCCAGCTCGGTCCACGAGGCGGGCGGCGGGTTGTTGGCCGACGCCCGTAGCCCGTCGATCAGGCCCGACTGATCGATGTGGACAGTCATCAGGTAGTCGTCCGCCGGTGCGTGCACGTTCGCCTGGACGGTATCCGGCTGCGACACAAGGATCTTGTCCAGCGTCAACCGGCCAAGGCCGGTCAGTGCCGCGTTGACCCCGGCCGGCCCGCCGACCGC
>CBIMJO010000971.1:0-4533 GCA_966244135.1 uncultured Actinocrispum sp.
GGTGACCCGGTCCAGATCAGCCACATCCGCACGTCCAACATCGGCATGCCGTTCCTGGGCTTCTACCGCCCGACCGGCTGAGAACTCCAGCCCGGACCGGGAGAGCCGCAGCCGGAACTCCCGCTCCGGGCACACGTAGACAAGCAGGGCGAAGGCAAGGAAGACGAGCACGTCAGCCACTTGGGGCTCCCAGATGACCGCCTTCGTTGGCCTGAATGCCCTCCCCGCGCGGCGGTCGATGCGCATTCCCAATGTAGCGCGGAATCCCGCTACCGTTCAACGGGTTGCGGGTTGTCGATCACGTAACGCCAGTACCCGTCCTCGCCGCGGCGGGCCACATCGGTGGTCGTGCGAGCGAACACATCTGGGTGATCACTTGCCCCGGTGGCAAGGGGCAGACTGGCCCTATGTCCACCGAACACGCCCCGATCGTGAGTCACCAACCGGAAACCTGGGACCGCGACCTCGTCCAGGACGACCGCGGCCGGATCCGGCCGACGCCGGACTACCCGGTCGAGGTGGCGCTGGCCGCGGTCGCCGGCCGGTGGACCACCCTGGTCCTGCGGGAGCTGATGCACGGGCCGTGCTCGTTCAGCGACCTGCGCGAGGCCATGCCGACGTTGAGCGCCAAGGTGCTGAGCGACCGGCTACAGGGCCTGACCGACCGCAGGCTGGTGGTGTGCGAGCGGACCCGGGGGTTCCCGGTGCGCACGAGCTACCGGCTCACCACCCGTGGCCAGGCGCTGCGGCCCTTGCTCAAGACGCTGCACGAGGTCGGATCGGCCCTCCTCGAGGAGCCGGAACCCATAGACTCGCCGTGTGGCGGGGAATGAGGATCACGGGGTGGAACGGCTCGGCCGCGCAGTCGCCGAGACGGGTGAGCGCGCCGCGCGGATCGGCCGGGTGACGGGGACCGCGGCCTCGGCCGACAGCGCGATCACGGTGTCGGTGAGCCCGGGCGGGATGCTGCGGTCGGTGGAGATCAAGCCGATCGTGCTGGGCCGGCACCCCGACGAGGTCGCCGGTGAGGTGCTGCGGCTGGCCGCGCAGGCCACGAGGACCGCGAACGCACGGATGCACCAGGCGCTGCGGCCGCTGGTCGACCAGAACACCGCGCGCAGCCTGTCCGACCTGGGCATGCCGCCCGGCCAGGCGCCGCAGCGCAACGACGATGACGACGACTACGGCCGGGTGCTGATGTGACCGAGCCTCCTGTGCCGATGCTCGACCCCGCAAGCGAGTCTTCGGTCGACGAGTACGTCCAGCAGGCGGAAGAGCGCCGCCGGGCGAGCCAGGACCTGCGCAGGCGGATCGAGTCCGTGCAGGCCACCGCTCGCGACCCGGAGGGCCTGGTCGAGGCCACCACCACCGCCACCGGCGAGCTGAAGTCGCTGCGCCTGCACCCGGCCGCCCTGCACCGCGGCGGCCGCTGGCTGGGCGACACCATCACCAGCGTGGCCCAGCAGGCGGCCGAGTTCGCCCGGCAGCGCAGTCTCAACCAACTGGCACTTGTCCTGGGCGACGAGGTGACCGCACAGTTGGAAGGCGCGATGGGCGTCGCCCCGGCCAGGGCAGCCGGCTGGGATGTCATCGGGGACCGCGTGCCAGCAGCACAGACACCGGTATACCAACCCGGCACCATCACCGCGGCGCCGCAGGACGAAGAGGACGACGATGTGTTCGCGTTCGATCCTTCGTCGCTGCGGTCCGACCGGTGATCGACGCGGTCGGCAAAACCCGTAGGCTGCCCGCGGCCGGTGTGCCCAGAATGGGCCCCGGTCACCGGGATCACGCAGTGGTGAACAAAGCAGTGGAGAAGGCGGAGGGCCAATGGCTCAGGACATCGTCCCGATCGAGCTGGGGCTGCCACAGGGCGACGTCGTCACGCTCTGGGCTCCCCGCTGGCGGGAGGACGGCGAGGACTGGGAGGCGTTCCTCGGCGACGAGGACGACCTGTACGGGTTCCCGGACGCGGCCCAGCTGGCCGCCTTCGTGCGGACCGCGGAGGAGCACGACCTGACCGACCACCCGGCCTGGCCGGTGGTCCCCAAGCTGTCGGTGCCCGAGCTGCTGCCCGACGAGTCGCACCAGTTCGACCTGGTCGGCGTGCCGGAGCTGGCGGCCGAGGACCCGGACACCTGGACCATCGACGAGCTGGCCGGCATCGTGGCCATCGTGCGGTCGCTGGCCGACGTCTGCGAGCTGGACGCGGTCAACGACGTGCTGAACGCCGCCGAGGGCTTCGACCTGCTCGACCAGGGCACGTTCGCGTTCAGCGGGCGTGACGGCGAGCGCCGTTGGACCGAGCTGGCCACCACCATCGTGGAGCGCTGGGACGAGGTGCTGGACGCCATCGACGAGGTCGTGGTGACCCCGGACGTGGACGCCGCCGCGCTCGAGGTGGCCGCCGAGGAGCTGGCCGCGTTCCAGGCCGAGGCCGAGGAGGACGCCGAGGCCGCCGCCGACGAGGACGTCGACGAGCTGGACGCCACCGAGGACTCGGACGCCGAGGCCGACGAGGAAGACGAAGAGGACGAGGACGCCGAGCCGGAGCCGGTCGGGTTCTGGGCCGAGGTCGGCATCGACCCGATCAAGATCATCGCCGACGGCTCGGAGTACTACACGCTCCGCTGCTACCTGGACGACGAGCCGGTGTTCCTGGGCACCGACGGCAAGATCGACGTCTTCACCTCGGCGCGGGCGCTGGGCCGGTACATCGCCTCCGGCGAGCTGGACGGCAACGACCTGACCGAGGTGTCCACTTGGGACGACGTGGTCGCCAAGGCCACCGACGGGACCCTCGAGGTGGACGTCCACATCGACAACACCTATGTGCTGCAAGGACTTGCCGACGACATCGGCGAGGGCCCGAACTCGATCGACCCGACCCAGCTGGACCTCGCGGTGGAGCTGATCACCGACGCGGCCGACTGGGCCGGTGACGACAGCGTGGGCGAGGCCCTGTCCGAGTCGGAGTCGCTGGGCTGGCTGATCTCGTTCGTGCTGCGGCCGGACCCGACCCGCCTGGTGCCGAGCGCGCCGTTCGACGCCGAGGTGGAGGCCTGGCAGAAGCTGGTCAACGCCTTCGAGGACCGGCTCAACGCCCACTGAGGCACATCAGCGACGGAGCCCCCTTGGCCGCGGCCAAGGGGGCTCCGCGGTGTCCGGTCACTCCGAGGGGTGCTTGTCGGACTGGGAGATCAGGGCCTCGTAGCCCGGCTTGATCACGTTGTTGATCAGGGCGAGCCGCTCGTCGAAGCCGATGAACGCGGACTTCATCGCGTTCACGGTGAACCAGCGCAGGTCCGCCCAGCCGTAGCCGAACGCGTCCACCAGCGCGGCCATCTCGCTGGACACCGTGCAGCCGCTCATCAGCCGGTTGTCGGTGTTCACCGTGACCCGGAAGCGGAGCTTGGTGAGCAGGCCGATCGGGTGCTCGGCGATCGAGTTCGCCGCACCGGTCTGGATGTTGGACGACGGGCACATCTCCAGCGGGATCCGCCGGTCGCGCACATACCCGGCCAGCCGGCCCAGGTGGTACGTGCCGTCGCCGTTGTCCTTGATGTCGTCGACGATCCGCACGCCGTGGCCAAGGCGCTCGGCACCGCAGTGCTGCAGCGCCTCCCAGATCGACGGCAGGCCGAACGACTCGCCCGCGTGGATGGTGAAGTGGGCGTTCTGCTGGCGCAGGTACTCGAACGCGTCCAGGTTGCGGGTGGGCGGGAAGCCCGCCTCCGGCCCGGCGATGTCGAAGCCGACCACGCCGAGGTCGCGGTAGCGCACCGCCAGCTCGGCGATCTCGGCCGAGCGCGCGTTCTGCCGCATCGCGCACAGCAGCGTGCCGATCCTGATCTTGCCACCGGCCGCCCGCTCGCCCTCGCGGAAGCCGGCCTCGACCGCTTCGACGATCTGGTCCAGCTGCATGCCGTGCTCGGTGAACAGCTCCGGCGCGTACCGGACCTCGGCGTAGACGACCCCGTCGGCCGCGAGGTCCTGTGCACATTCGGAGGCCACCCGGACGAGTGCGTCCTCACTCTGCATCACCCCGCACGTGTGCGCGAAGGTCTCCAGGTAGCGCTCGAGCGTGCCGGCGTTGGCGGCCTCGGTGAACCAGCGGCCGAGTTCGGCCTCGTCGGTGGTGGGAAGATCAAGATAGCCGTGTGCTTCGGCGAGTTCGATCACCGTGGCAGGTCGCAGGCCGCCGTCCAGGTGGTCGTGCAGCAGAACCTTGGGGGCGCGTCGAATCGCCTCGGGGGTAACCGGATTCGGGGTCGACATGCCCGTACGTTACCCGCACCACCCATCACCCGATCGTGTCCAACCGGGGCCACGTAATGTGCCCATCCTGTCACCGCCAGAGGCGGTCGGCCTTCCCCATCGGCCGAGATCAACTAACACAAAACTAACGGGTGGTGTATGGACGCGTTTTGGGACTGGCTAGGCTCCCCTGCGTCTCCCCTCCCCAGGACGAAGGTCACCTCCGTGAACGAGAACAACAACTCCACGGTGTCGTTCGACCGGATGCGCAACATG
>CBIMJO010000972.1:0-4533 GCA_966244135.1 uncultured Actinocrispum sp.
CGGTGCAAGTCCTTCGGCGCCGGTGCGGACGGCACCGGCTGGGCTGAAGGCGTCGGCATGGTCCTGCTGGAACGCCTGTCCGACGCCCAGCGCAACGGCCACAAGGTGCTGGCGATCGTCCGCGGCTCCGCGGTGAACTCCGACGGTGCATCGAACGGTTTCACCGCTCCGAGCGGCCCGGCTCAGCAACGCGTGATCCACCAGGCCCTCACTGCGGCCGGGTTGACTCCGTCCGATGTGGACGCTGTGGAAGGGCACGGCACCGGAACGACTCTCGGCGACCCCATCGAGGCGCAAGCCCTGATCGAGGCGTATGGCGACCGGCAGGAACCGCTGTGGCTCGGCTCGGTGAAGTCGAACATGGGCCACACCCAAGCGGCGGCCGGGGTCGCGGGCGTGATCAAGATGGTCATGGCGATGCGGCACGGCGTCCTGCCGATGTCCTTGCACGCCGAAGAACCGTCCTCCCACGTTGACTGGACCACCGTCAAGGTGCTGACGGATGCGATCGACTGGCCGCACACCGGTCGACCCCGCCGGGCGGGCGTCTCGTCGTTCGGGATCAGCGGAACCAACGCCCACTTGGTCCTCGAACAACCGCCGATCGAGGACCACGAGGAGTACTCGCCGGAAGCGACCGTCCTGCCGTGGGTGCTCTCCGCGAAGACTCCAGCAGCTCTGGCCGACCAGGCCCACCGGCTGCGCGCCACAGTGGACACCCTGCGCGACACGGACTTCGCCCGCGTGGGCCGAGCCCTCGGCTGTGCCCGCACCGCGTTCGAGTACCGGACGGCGATCGTCGGCGCGACCCGGGCCGAGTTCATCGCCGGCCTGGAAGAATCGGCGTCCAACGCAACCTTCGACCACGCGCGGGAGAACAGAACGGCGTTCCTGTTCAGCGGGCAGGGCGCCCAGCACCTGGGCATGGGACGCGAACTGTACGGCACGTTCCCGGTGTTCGCCGAGGTCTTCGACGCGGTGGTGGCAGAGCTGGAGGAGCACGGCGACCTGCCGCTGCGCGAGGTGATCTGGGGAGCGAACCAGGACGCCCTGGACCAGACCATGCTCGCCCAACCGGCCTTGTTCGCCGTCGAGGTGGCATTGGCGCGACTACTCGAGTTCTGGGGAGTGGAACCGGACTTCGTCGCCGGCCACTCGGTGGGCGAGATCGCCGCGGCACACATCGCGGGCATCCTGTCGCTGCCCGACGCGGCCAAGATGGTCGCCGCACGAGCCCGCCTGATGCAAGCGCTGCCCGCCGGCGGCGTGATGATCGCCATCACCGCGACCGAAGCCGAGGTCACGCCGCTTCTCACCGGCGGCACGAGTATCGCGGCCATCAACGGTCCGCGGTCCATTGTGGTCTCCGGCTCCGCGGCAGCGGTCACCAAGATCGCCGATCGCTTCGCCATGCAGGGCCGGAAGGTCACCCGCCTGCGGGTGTCGCATGCGTTCCACTCGCCCTTGATGGACCCGATGCTGGACGAGTTCCGGCTGATCGCCGAGACGCTGACCTACCGCGAACCCGAGATTCCGCTGGTGTCCAACGGGACGGTCGTCGAGCGGACCGATGCCGGGTACTGGGTCCGGCACGCCCGCGAGACGGTCCGGTTCGCCGACACGCTGAGGTTCCTCGGTGACCACACGATTCTGGAGCTGAAGGCGCTCTCGACCGAGCGGGCCCTGGTCACGGGACTGGCCAAGGCGCACGCCCGCGGAACGCGAGTCACATGGGCGACGTTCTTCGGCCCGGGCCGGGTGGCCGACCTGCCGACGTATGCGTTCCAGCACAAGCGGTACTGGATCGAGCCACGCCGCCCGGCCGGGCTGGACCGGCTCGACCACCCGATCCTGACCACGGTGATGGTGTCACCGGAGGAGGGCGGGATCGTCCTTTCCGGACGCCTGTCGGCCCAGCCCTGGCTGGCCGACCACACCGTGCTGGGCAGCCAGATCCTGCCGGGTTCGGCCATGGTCGAGCTGGCGATCCGCGCGGGTGACCAGGCTGGCTGCGACCTCCTGGAGGAGCTGACGCTGGAAACGCCGCTGCCGCTGGGCGATGGCCCGATCGCGGTTCAGGTCGTGGTGGGGCCGGAGGAGTCCGGTCGCCGGTCGGTGCGGATCTTCTCGCGCCGCGACGAACAGCCGTGGACCAGGCATGCGAGCGGGTTCCTGGCCTCGGGTGCGGCCGAGCTGATGGTCGACCTGTCGGACTGGCCGCCGCACGGCGGGATCCCGGTCGAGGGCGGCTACGACGAGTTGCGGGACCTCGGTTTCGGCTACGGACCGGCGTTCCAGGGTCTGCGGGCGGCCTGGCTGCGCGGTGACGAGCTGTTCGCCGAGGTCGAACTGCCCGCGCACGTGCCGGCCGACGGCTACGGCCTGCACCCGGCCTTGCTGGACGCGGCGATGCACGCGGACCTGTTGGTGGACAACCAGGTCCTGCTGCCGTTCGCGTGGACTGGTGTGTCACTGCACGCGACCGGCGCGCGTGCGGTGCGGGTGTGGGTACGCCGGATCCGCGGCGCCGAGGAGTCCGAGATGATGATCGCCGACAACGAGGGCCGGCCGGTGCTGTCGGCCGCCTCCCTGATCTCCCGAGCGGTTTCGAGTGAACAACTGGGTGCCGCTCGGGGTGCCACCCACGATTCGCTGTTCCGCGTGGACTGGGTCCCGGTACCCGGCCCGCGCATCATTGACGACAGTGTTTTCCTTGGCACGCCAATGCTCGAAGGCCTGCTGGCGCTCAACCCCGTGCCCGCGGTGGTGATCGCGCAGTGCCCGAACCTCACCGGTGACGTGCCCTACGCGGCCCGCGCCCTGGCCGGCGAGATGCTGGAGCTGGTCCAGACCTGGCTGGCGCACGACCGGTTCGAGACGTCGAAACTGGTCGTGGTCACCACGAACGCGATGACCGACGACCCGGATCCGGTGCAGGCGCCCATCTGGGGCCTGATCCGCGCGGCGCAGGCCGAGCAGCCGGGCCGGATCGGCCTGGTGGACTGGGACGGCATCGACGACACCGTGTTGCTCTCCGCCGCGGCCTCGGATGAGCCCGAACTCGCCGTTCACGGCGACGAGTTGATGGCCCCGCGCCTGGCGAGGCTGATGGTCCCGGCGGTCGAGCCGATGTGGGACCCGGACGGAACGGTCCTGATCACCGGCGGCACCAGCGGCCTTGGCGCGCTCATCGCCGAGCATCTGGTGACCGAGCACGGGATCCAGCACCTGCTCCTGGTCAGCCGCAGCGGTGGTCAAGCACCCGAACTGGACGCCGATGTGACTGTCAAGATCTGTGACGTTACGGATCGTGACGAACTGGCCCGGCTGCTGGCCGAGATCCCGGCCGATCGTCCATTGAAAGCGATTGTGCACGCGGCGGCCACAATGGACGGTGGCGTCTTCGCCGCGATGACTCCCGACCGGCTCGCCGACGTGATGCGGCCCAAGGTCGACGCAGCCTGGCACCTGCACGAACTGACCCAGCACGTGGACCTCGACGCGTTCGTCCTGCTCTCCTCGGCCGGCAGCCTGGTGATCCCGGGTGGGCAGGCCAACTACGCGGCGGCCAATGGGTTCCTGAATGCCCTGGCCCAGCACCGGAAGGCGAGGGGCCTGCCGGCCACCGCGATGGCCTTCGGCATGTGGACCGGCGAGTCGGAGCGGATGACCCGCCTCGGCATGCCGCCGTTGACCGCCGAGCAGGGTCTCGCGCTGTTCGAGGCCGCCATGCTCGCCGACGAGGCGCTGGTCGTGCCGCTGAGGATCGAGACGATAACGGAGATCCCGCCGTTGCTGCGCGGGCTGGTCCGGACCACGGCGCGGCGGGTCGCCGAGCACGACCTGGCCCGCCGGCTGATCGGCAAGACCGGCAGCGAACGCGACCGGATCCTCCTGGACGTCGTGATCGGGCACGTCGCCGTGGTCCTGGGGCATGAGCCGGCCGCGATCAAGCCGGACAAGGCGTTCCAGGATCTCGGCGTCGACTCGCTCGCCGCGATCGAGCTGCGCAACGCGCTGAACGCCGCCACCGGGCTCAACCTCCCGGTGACGCTGGTGTTCGAGCAGCGGACCGCCCGCGAAGTCGCGCGGCTGCTGAAGACCGAGCTCACCGGCGGCTCTCCCGTGGCCGCCGGTGTCCAGCCGGTGCCCGCGCATCCCGACGAGCCGATCGCGATCATCGGGATGGGCTGCCGGTTCCCCGGTGGCGTCCGGTCGCCGGAGGACCTGTGGGAGCTGGTGTCCGAGGGCTGGGACGTGATCTCCGGCTTCCCGGCCGACCGGGGCTGGACCATGACCGGGCAGGGCGGGTTCCTGACCGGCGCGGCCGAGTTCGACCCGGGCTTCTTCGGGATCTCACCGCGCGAGGCCACCGCGATGGACCCGCAGCAGCGGCTCCTGCTGGAGACAGCGTGGGAGGCGTTCGAACGCGCCGGGATCGACCCGAAGTCCATGCGCGGCACCCAGACCGGCGTCTACGCAGGCGTGATGTACCACGAGTACGGCCTGGGCATGCAGATCCCCGACGAGGTC
>CBIMJO010000973.1:0-4526 GCA_966244135.1 uncultured Actinocrispum sp.
CGCTGACGCTTGAGATATGCCGCCGCGCCCTCTTGGACCGCCTTCGCGATGTCCTGCATCTTCGCGGTGCCCTGGCCCGCGGCCAGCACCTCCCTGAGCAGGAAATAGCCGACGCCAAGAGCGGCCAGGGCGACCACGGCGACCACAACGACAACGCTGTAGTCACCGCCGGAGAGCGAGGCCTCCGCTAGGTACTGCCCGGACATCCGTCCTCCTGTGACTTCTGCCGATTTCTCCCGTCCTTTGACGCCGACGGGACGTGCATGCCACCACGAGTGGTGGGACGTCGGCGGAGTCTATGTGTAGTGAAAACCGCGTTCGTAGGGCGTCCCCGGCCGTGCACGTTCCGTTATCTTGCGGTGATCGATTTCGAGATCGATCAAGACCACCGCGGCGGCGGCGCGCCGGACTGTCGGTGGGGTGTGCGAAGCTCGTCGAGTGGGTGAGGTGCGACCAGAGCGCGGGCGGAATCTGCTGGGCCGTGTGCTCGCCGGGGTCCCGGTGAATGAGAACCCGCTGACCCACGCGGAGGATCTGCCCGAGCGCGAGGCGCGGTATGCCGAGTGGCCGTCGTGGGCGCCGGCCGAACTGGTGTCGGCGTTGCAGACGAAGGGCCTGCAAAAGCCGTGGGCGCACCAGGTTGAGGCGGCGTCGCACGTGTGGGAGGGCCGCCACGTCGTGCTGTCGACGGGCACGGCATCGGGCAAGTCACTTGCTTACCAGTTGCCGGTTTTGTCCTCGATGCTGACCGACAAGCGCTGCACCGCCTTGTATCTGGCGCCGACGAAGGCACTGGGCTACGACCAGCTGCGCACAGTGCAGGACATGAACCTGACGGGTGTGCGGGCGTCGAGCTTCGACGGCGACACGCCGATGAACGAGCGCGACTGGGTGCGCGCGCATGCCCGCTGGGTGTTCACGAACCCGGACATGCTGCATCGTGGGATCCTGCCCGCGCACGCGCGGTGGGCACAGTTCTTCCGGCGCCTGCGGTATGTAGTGGTGGACGAGGCGCACGCGTACCGCGGTGTGTTCGGCTCGCACGTGGCCTTGCTGTTGCGCCGGCTCAGCCGTGTCGCCGCGCATTACGGGTCTTCGCCGGTGTTCGTCGCCGCTTCCGCGACCGTGTCTGATCCGGGTGTTTCGGTGTCCCGGCTGACGGGCGCGGAGTGCATCGCGGTCACTGAGGACGGTTCGCCGCGCGGGGCGCGGACGGTGGCGTTGTGGGAACCACCGTTGATCGATGACCTCGTCGGCGAGAACGGCGCTCCCGTGCGCCGGTCCGCGGGGGCCGAGACCTCGCGGATCATGACGGACTTAGTGGTCGAGGGCGCCCGCACGCTTGCTTTCATCCGGTCCCGCCGTGGGGCCGAGCTGACGGCGTTGTCCACCAAGCACGCACTGTCCCAAGTGGACAGTTCACTGGCCCGGCGGGTGGCCGCCTACCGGTCGGGGTTCCTGCCCGAGGAGCGGCGGGCGCTGGAGAAGTCCTTGGCGTCGGGCGAGTTGCTCGCCGTGGCCAGCACGAACGCGTTGGAGCTGGGCGTCGACATCGCGGGCCTGGACGCCGTGGTGGTCGCGGGGTACCCGGGCACGCTGGCCTCGTTCTGGCAGCAGGCCGGCCGCGCGGGGCGCGAGAACGACGGGGCCCTGGTCATCTTCGTGGCCCGCGACGACCCGTTGGACACCTATCTGGTGCACAACCCCGCGGCGATGTTGCACCGGCCGGTCGAGGCGACCGTGCTGGACCCGGCGAACCCATATGTCCTCGCCCCGCAGCTGGCGTGTGCTGCCGCTGAACTGCCGTTGAAGACCGCTGATCTCCCGGCGTTCGGCGGCGAGGTGGCCCGCGAGGTGCTCGATGGCCTGGTCGCGGACGGTGCGCTGCGCAAACGCCCAGCCGGCTGGTACTGGACGTCGCACGACCGGCCGCACGCCGACGTGGACATCCGCGGGTCCGGCGGCGAGCAGATCGTGGTGGTGGAGGCGGACACCGGGCGGATGCTGGGCACGGTGGACGGCGGTTCGGCGTCGATGGCGGTCCACCCGGGAGCGGTGTACCTGCACCAGGGGCAGTCCTACGTGGTGGACGACCTGGATTTCGAGTCGGGCCTGGCGATGGTGCACGGCGAGGACCCGGACTGGACGACCCAGCCGCGGGAGAAGGTGGACATCGCGGTGCTGCGGGAGTTGACCCGCAGGGACTATGGGGACGTGAGCGTCTGCCTCGGCGACGTGGCGGTGACCTCCCAAGTGGTGGCCTACCTGCGGCGGCTGCCCTCCGGCCAGGTCCTCGACCAGATCCCCCTGGACCTCCCCGAACGAACCCTCGAGACCCGCGCGGTCTGGTACACGATCACCGAAGACCTCCTGCGCGCCGCGGGCCTCGACCGCGCCCAAGTCCCCGGCGCCCTCCACGCCGCCGAGCACGCGGCCATCGGTCTCCTCCCCCTCCTGGCGACCTGCGACCGCTGGGACATCGGCGGCGTCTCAACCGCCCTCCACCCCGACACCGGCGAGGCAACGGTTTTCGTCCACGACGGTCACCCAGGCGGAGCAGGCTTCGCTGACCGTGGGCACGAAAAGATCAAATCCTGGCTCCACGCCACCCGCCAGGCCATCGCCGCCTGCGAATGCCCCACCGGCTGCCCTTCCTGCGTCCAGTCCCCCAAGTGCGGCAACGGAAACGAACCCCTCGACAAACAAGGCGCGATCCAGGTCCTCACCATCGTCCTCGACGCCATCTCCTGACCCCACCGCACCGGTACAAGTAGCGCGACCATCTGCGGCGTCGCTCTGAAGCCCGCTTTGGAATCGAACAGCCAAAGCGGAGGGGCGGCCACCAACGCGTGGCGAGGGAAGTTTTGGTGGTAGATATGGCAATGCGCAGGGATACCGGTTCCGTACGATATCCCTGCGCATTGCCTTGCCGCCGAGTCCAGCCCGTGGGCCTGCTACCGCTACGACCGCCGTCAGCACTGGGACACCGGGAGGCGAAGGTGTCGGGTGCCGGAGTTTCTTCCCGGGGGCAAGATCGCCGACCGCGGCGGGAGGGCCGCGCTCACCGGAGGCTGCCGTGTCACGGGAGACCGTCTACGGGGTGGTTTTCCTCGGCAGGCTGCCCTGTCCTGGTCGTCGCTTCGGTGCGGGAGGCCGGCTTACGACCAACGGACGAGGCAAACCTATGTTGCGCTATGGAGTTGTGAGTCTGGGTGAGTCAGTCTGCTGCTACGAGTTCGGAGACGTGGGTCAGCCGGCTCGGTGCCGCCAGCGCGTCGGCGAGTGCATCCTGCACCACCGCGGACTCCGGCAGCCGCCAGCCGCACACCTCGGGCTTGACCCGCCAGTGCACGACACCGTGCTCGAAGGGGCTCGGCGGCAGCGGGACGTAGCTGCCGTCGCCGTGCAGGGTCACCGACTCCTCGCGGGCCAGCTCGCGGCGCAGCGAACGCCCGGTCTTGGTCAGGAACATCCAGCGCCCGGCCGGGGTGGCGACGATCGGCACCGGCATCCCGAAGGTGCGCAGCACGCCCGCGGCCTGACGGCCCAGCGCGTCGTCGACCTCGATCGCGTCCAGCACGACACCGGTGGCGACAAGGAGGCTGTACGGGCGGCCGGTCCACCAGGTGGCGACCTGCTCCGGCTTGGTGCCGATCCGCTCCTGCCAGTCGCGGTGCACCGGAACCGGACCGGTGGCCTCCGTCCCCTCACGGCCCGCCCACTGCGAGCCCGCCGGATAGGTGCCGGGCAGCACCGGCCACCCGTGCCACGCGAGACCAACCGCTTCCGCACGCAGTTCGATGCGGAAAGCCCCACGCCAGCTATCCGACCAGTCCGTCTCCAACATCTTGGGTTCTGCCTCCTTGCACGTCGGGCACCGTCCGTGCCCTGCATCTGACTAAACGGCACAAAGGCGCCGCCTTGTAACCAGCTGTCGGCAACTGGTCGGTACGGCACGCCGAGTGACCTGCGTCTCGACCCACGGGCCGAACTTCCACCGGTCGGCGGTACCGCTCGCCGAGGCTCTTCGGCCTGCCTGCCCTGCCGCTCACCGCTTGTGAACGACCGTTGCCCGTGGCCGACCGGCGGTTTCCCCAGGACGCGCCCAGTCGCCGACCGGTCCGGCCCGCGCCCGGGCGGTCACGGTCCCCAGACCGCTCACCGCACCGGCCACCTCGACCCACGCCTCCCACCCCTCCAGCCGGCACCTGGTCAGCCGTACCCCCATCCCCTCAGCCACCCACCGAGCCAGCCCACACGCGTACTCCTCACCCCACGGCCCATACGACGCGGCCGCCAACGCCCCCAAATCCGCCGCACTCTCCGCCCGATGCCGAGCCGAAGCCACCACCCCCACCCCCACAATCACCCCCACCAACGCCCCAACCCCAGCAACAACCCAAGCCGCCCACACCGTCGCCACACCCCGATCCCCAACACCCCGCACCCCGGACACCCCCCTCCCCCACCCCCCCCGGCCCCCAAAACCCCCCCCCCCCCCCCCCCCACCCCCCACCCCCCCCCCA
>CBIMJO010000974.1:0-4526 GCA_966244135.1 uncultured Actinocrispum sp.
GCTCGCCGGAGATCACCTCGCCGCGAACATGGCTCAAACCGGTCTGCTTGCCCGCGTGCTCAAGATCGTCGCGGGGATTCCCGGAATCGGCCGGGTGCTGCGGTTGGTGATGAACCGCGCCTACCGGTCCGGGCTGCAGAAGGAGGGGTACGACGACGTCGAGGTCCACTCGCAACGCAACACGACCGCCGTGGAGAACCCGTTGCGGGAGGTACGGATCGCCGAGGTCCGCCAGGAGACGCCCACCGCGGTCACGCTCGTGCTGGAAGACGCCAACGGCTCCTTCGACTTCCGGCCCGGCCAGTTCTTCACGCTGGTCACGGACATCGACGGCCGGCCGGTCCGCCGCGCCTACTCCGCGTCGTCCGCACCCGGCGCACCGCAGCTGGAGGTCACGGTCAAGCACGTCGACGGCGGCCGGTTCTCCACCCACGTCCACCACAACCTGCGCGCCGGGGACCGCCTGTCGCTGCGTGGTCCATCCGGGTCGTTCCACACCGACCCGGCGGCCGGACACGAGGTCGTCATGATCGCCGCGGGCAGCGGCATCACCCCGATGATGAGCATGATCCGCACCCTCCTCGCGGCACCCGGCACCAACCGGATCGCATTGCTCTACAGCAGCCGCAACGAGCAAGAGATCATCTTCGCCCATGAGCTGGGCCGCCTGGAGAAAGAGAACCCAGAGCGGCTATCGGTCACGCACGTCCTGACGCAGGAGCAAGGTCGGCTCGGCGCTGCGGGCGTGCACAGCTGGCTCACCGACCTGCGCCCGAAGAAGGACGCCCACTACTACCTGTGCGGGCCCGAGCCGCTGATGGACACCATCGAGAACGTCGTCCTGACCGACCGAGGCGTGTCAGTCGACCGCGTGCACCAGGAGCGCTACACCAGCGGCGCGGACGTCACCGCCGCGACCAACGCGCCACAGCGGATGATCGTCGAGGACGGGCCGGACGAGGTGGGCTCCGTGGTAGTCGAGCCCGGCCAGACCCTGCTCGACGCCGGGCTCGCGGCCGGACTGCCGATGCCGTACTCGTGCACGGTCGGCAACTGCGGCGACTGCATGGTCAGGCTCCGCGGCGGCGAGGTCACCATGAGCGGCCCGAACTGCCTGACACCCCAACAGAAGGCCGACGGCTACGTGCTGACGTGCGTCGGCTGCCCGCTGTCCAAGGTCACCCTCGACATCGCCGAGCCGCCCGCACAGTCCACTGCGGAAAATCCATAGGGCGATCGCCAGTTCTGTCAAGGTACTTGCTCAGGCGCCGCCGCGCGGCCTCCCGTAGGATCCAGCCGATCCGGGGAAGATCCCCGCTTGGTGAGGGAGTGCGTCGATGCAGGTTGCCGCGAACATCGTGATCGGCCTGGTGGCCGCTATCCACGCGTACATCCTGGTGCTGGAGATGTTCCTGTGGAACACGCCGCGCACCCGCAAGGCGTTCGGCATCGATGCCGACCTGGCCGAGAAGACCGTCACGCTGGCGGCCAACCAAGGGCTGTACAACGGTTTCCTGGCGGCGGGGCTGGTGTGGGCGCTGATCGCCGGCGGGCCCACCGGCTACAGCTTCTCGGTGTTCTTCCTGGTCTGCGTGATCATCGCCGGGCTCTACGGCGCGGCCACCGCGTCCAAGCGGATCATCTTCGTGCAGTCCCTGCCCGCCGCGGTCGGGCTGGTCCTGGTGCTAGTCGCGCACTAAGCCGGGACCTTGTCGAGGAACCCGTAGACCCGCTTGATCTTCTGGCCGGCCAGCTCGATCACGTCGAACCCCACCACGATGGGTTCCCCGGCGCCCGGCGCGCCGAGGAACCAGGTGAACCGCGCCTGGTCGTGATGCCCGTCCACCGGCCCGAGGCTGAACTCCAGCCCGGCGAACTGCCCCTGCGCGCCGGCCATCAGCTGGTCGATGGCCTCGGGCCCGGTGATGTCGGCCAGCGGGTCGGTGAACGCGGCGTCCTCTGTGTACAGCTCGTCGACGAGCAACCGCCGCTTGGCGTCGTCGGTCTCGTTCCAGCTGTCGATGTACCGCTGTGCGATGTTCTGGTATTCGGTCATGGCACAAGCATGTCGGCCCGCGCGCGGCCCGTCGATTACGCCTGAGGTCATGGTCTGGATGTCAGTCCACTGTGGTCAGGCGGCGCTAGCCGGGCAGCCCCCAGAAGGATCCGCGCAGGCCGACCCCCGCGAAGTAGGCGGTGGCCGAGGCGGGATCGCGGCGGGTGTAGCCCGGTTCCAGGCGTCCGGTGTACCAGTCGCTGGCGAACCGCCACAGGGTGTCCAGATCCATGACGTAGCCCCGTTCCTGACCCGTCCGCCGCAGCCAGCCGTCGACGCACTCGGTCGAGCAGAACAGGCGCTGATTGCCGCAGGTGCGCACGACATCGTCCCAGGCCCGGCGCATGGGCGTGAGGAAGTGGGCCACCTGGTCACCCCGCGGCGGTGCGTCCCGGCCGACCACCCAGGCGTGCGGGGTGTCGCAGGCCTGGCAGCGGGTGGCCACCAGCACGTCGGGCTCGTCCCGGAGCAGGTGAGGCATGGCGAACGAGTCCCAGGCGCAGCCACCCCACCACAGGGTGTGCGCTCCCATCACGGAAAAGCCGAGCGGCACGGACGCGAACGGGTGGGCCATCACGATGTGGTCTTCGTCCTGCGCGTCCAGGACCAGGTCGTGGCTTGCGTGCAGGGTGCGCAGCTCTTGGCGCGCCTGGTCGTGGGTCAGGCCGGTGAGCGCGGCCAGTTCCGGTACGTCCGGTGCACGTCCGGTGCGTGCGAAGCCGTTGTAGACAGCCAGACGGACCCTTTCCGTGCTGGTGAGTGCTGTCGAGACGTGACCGGTCATTCCTGTGGTTCCTTCGCTGGTCGGGACGACAGAGTCCAGGATGCCAGCGACAACTCACCATCCCCAGCGTGACTCGGTGTCGAGGAAGCTGAAGGCGGGCAGCGGGCCGACGAACGTCGCAGCGTCCATTTCGGCCACTGCCGCCCGTGCCACGGACAGGTACTCCCGCGAGATCAGGTAGGCGCGTCGATGCGACGCGTGGTCGGATGGCAGGACAGCGGTGTCCTCGGCGAGGGAGGCCAGTGAACCGACGCCCCAGCTGGAGCGCACATACACGTGCACCTCGACGACTCCGGCGAGCCTGTGCAGTTGGGCCCGCAACCGGGACGCCCCAGCACGAAGCACATCGGTGCGCACGGCGTCCTCATCGTCGGCGAGGGTGCCAAGCCGCAGCGGCACAACGGGTCCATCGCGAACCAGCGCACACAGCATCTCCAGGTGCGGCAGGCTGTCGGCGGTGACCTTCCGGCCCGGCGGCACGGAAGTCACCGCAGCTGCCAGGTCCTGCCACACCACGAGCCGCAGCGGGCTGTCCGCCGCGAGCGGATGCCCGGCGGTCACAATCCCGTGGACGTGCAGTGTCACTCGTTCTCCACGACCGGCTGCTGCGGGATGGGAATGGGCACGGACATCGGCAGCAGGCCATGTGTGCCGAGCAGGCCTTGGGTGCCCGGCGCCGGGATCGCGGTCGCCGTGCGTCTGGTGAGGTCCAGGCGGTGCATGGCCTCCAGGTACCGGATGTAGGTGTCCACGCTGGCGATCACGATCTTGGCCTCGATGGTCAGGATCTCGATGCCGATCACCGACACGCGCACCGTCGCGTCGATGACGAGTCCCTTGTCCAGCAGGATGTTCAGCGTCTCGGCGAGTCCGCCGGGCGTGACGGGGGCGGTCATGGCACGATCCTTTCGTCAGGCGGTGGTTCGAGCACGGCCCGCAGCTCGGCGAACTGGAGGCGGACGGCGATCAGCGCCAGGCCGAGCCGTTCCACCTCCTCGGTGGACAGCGACGCCATCCGCCGGATCGCCTGCCGCTCGATGACCTCCTGCAGCAGTTCGAGCACCGCGACGACCAGCCGGCCGAGGCTGCGGCCGGCGTCGGCGGGCAGGCGGGCGGTCACGGCAGCACGTCCTCGATGGCGATCAGCAGCAGCCGCAGGTCCAGCCGGACGAGGTCGATCCCGGCCAGCGTGATGATCACGTCACCGGTGATCACCGCGCCCCGGCCGATCACCCGGTCGAGCACGTCGGCGAGCGCGTTGGTCATCCGGACACCGCCAGTTCGAGCCGGGTGAACGAGTACGGCGGCCACGGCCCGGTGGCGTGCACGCTCGCGCCGAGGTCCACCAGGTGCGCGGTGAGCGCGGCGGCCTCGGTGCGGAAGGCGTCCTCCTGTTCGACGGCCACCAGGTAGGCCGCGTCCAGCACGGTGTCGTCGTGGCACGTGACATCGCTGGCGTGCCGGGAAAGCTTGGTGTGCAAGGACTTCGCCGCCTGCGCGACCTCCGTGCCGCCCGCCAGGGTCTGCTGGCGCATGCGCAGGTAGTCAGTGCCGGACAGGCCGTCGACCGGCTCCTCCGCCGGGGGTTCGTAGCGAACCCGCACACCCCACTCCCGGTGCCCGGCCACCAAAGCCAGCCGTTCCAGCAGCTCGTTGTGGCGGGTGTCGAGCAGCTGGTGCGCCGCG
>CBIMJO010000975.1:0-4524 GCA_966244135.1 uncultured Actinocrispum sp.
ACTTGTCGCCGTTGGTGAGGACGTCCCCACCGGCCTTGGTGATCGTCTCGGTGTAACCGACGAGGCAGTCCGCCCCGGCGCGGAGCGCCGCCGCGTTGCAGGTGACCGAGGCCGGCCCGGCGAACGCGGGCTCGAGCGCGGTGCCGGAGAGCACCGACTCCTTCCCGCTCGTGGTGATGTAGCCGGGAGCGCTCTTGCCGAGCGGCTGCCCGGCCGTGGCGATCAGGGAGTTCTTCTCGTCCGTCAGCGCCTTGCCGGCCAGGGTGGCCGCGTTGCCGTGCACGGCCGCGGGCAGCCCGATGGGCACGCCGGCGCCGGTGCCGGACAGGACACCCTTCATGCCGTCGGTGGTGATGGTGCCCGGCGCGTGCGCCGAGTCGTCCATCTCGGTGTCGGCCTTCGCGATGCCCGCGGCGCTGACCGCGTTCGCGGTCACCTGCACCGGGGTGGCCCACTGGCCGGACACGACGTTGCCGGCCAGGACACCGTTGGTGCCCTTGGTGACGATGTCGCCACCTTCGACGGTGGTGTTGTGCGAGACGAACTTCGTCGTCGCCTTGCCCAGGGCCGCGACCGCGTTGCCGCTGACCCGGATGGGCAGCGCCCAGTCGATGTTGACCACGTTGCCGGCCAGCACGTCATCCGCGCCGTTCGTCCACACCGGACTGTAGTCGACGTCGTTCTCCGACGAGGTGGCGTCCACGTGCGCATCACCACCGGCGGCGATCGCGTTGCCGGCGAACTCGATCGGGGCGAGCACGTGCGGCGAGACCACGTTGCCGCGGAACATGTCCGCCGCCTTCGGGCTCATCCGGTCCGCGGTGTGCGGCAGTTTCGCGGCCAGGGGTGCGGCCACACCCTGCGCCTTGCCGGTGGCGGCCTGGCCGAGCGAGGCGGCCTTGCCGGCGGGGAGTTTCTTGGTCAGCGAGTCGGCGCTGATGGTGATGTCGCGGTTGACATCGGGGAGGTCTTTCTGGCCGAACGGGGTGCCGATGGCGTTGTCGTGCACCCGGACCGGGATCTTGACCTGCGGATCCAGCGGCGAGGCCGGCCGGTCCGGGTTCACGTTCTCGTGGGCAGAAGCGATGCCAGTACCGAGCATCAGCAAACCACCGGTTACCAGCGCGGTCTGCAGACCACGCCGTGCCCAGGTTTGCATGCGGGTGTTCTCCTTTTCCTTGTTCAGTGGCAAGGGGGTGGGTGGTCGGACGCGAGACGCGACGGGGCAAGCGACCACCCGGGTCAAAGGGGGATTGGTCGGTACGCGGCCACGCGAAAAAGCACACGGGCGTGCTGAAGGCGCTTAACGCCGGCCGCGTGTGCTTGGGTCAGTCAGGGGTGACGCCGGGCTGCGCGCCCACGGCGGTCACGACGTGCTGCGAGACCAGTCGCAGCGCGCGCGAGGTGCCGAGCCCGCTCTGCGGGGTCGGCCAGGTGTCCACAAAGGGCATGCCGAGGTCGTCGTCCGAGCCGTGCCCGCAGGAGTTGCTGCAGGAACCGGCCGGAGCGGTCGGGGGAACCAACGGCGCCGGGGGAAGGGCGGGGAGACCAGGAGCGGGCGCGGGCGACGGCTCGTGCCGGGGCGACTCGCTCACCGGGTGGCGGCTGTAGTCATGCGCCGCCGGGCGCGTCTGCGTGGTGAGCGCGGACGCGGTCTGCGGGGGAGCGTCCACCGGGCGCACGATCGGCGAGATGTCGTGGTTGCCCAGCGAGAGCAACCGCAACGCCGGCGAGGTGTCCTCGGCGCGGTGGGTGGGCGCGGTGGGCAACGGGAGCTGCCCGGTGACCTTCTCGACCGTGCCCTGCACCTGCCGGCCGACCTCGGTGATCTCCTTGGGCGGGGCGGGCGCCTTGTGCACGATCTGGTCGACGTACTGCGGCAGCTCACTCGACGGCAGCTCATTGGCCTGGGTGTCGGTGTGCTGGCTCAGTGTGCCGACGACCGGCTGCAGGACTTCGGTCGTGCCGGTGTCGGCCGAAGCGCCGGCCGAGGACAGCAGCCAAGCCGCTGCCGTGCCGACGACGGCACCACCGAGGACCAGCCCGGCGCGGGACAGGATGCGCCGCACACGTGCGGCCCTCGCTGTCTTCGCCACGCCTGGGTTCCTGTCTGCCGGGAGCTCATCTGGGGCGGCACGAGCGGTATCGGTTCGATCACGGCTCGGTGCCGACGGCAACACTGGCAGACGGATCGGGGCGAGCGCACGCCCAACGCGGGGAGACCCCCCGATCGTGTGATCAACACTCTGTGTCGCCGACTTTGACGAAGAGTAATCATCCCCGCTTGAGCAGCCGTGTTGCGCCGGCGGCGACCGTGGTCGCGAGAACCCAGCCCGCCGCGATCAGCACGTCCGCGATCCACTGCGACGGACCGATCATCCGCCACATGTTGTCCTGCCCCAGGTCGATGATCGGCAACAGCAGATCCATTGCCAGCAAAGGCGGATTCCAGACCGGGTTCTGGTCGTTGTCCAGTTTGGACATTTCATGGAACGCGAACCAGAACGTGCCCACCAGCCAGAAGACGCCCAGCCACCCGGCCGCGAGCCACGGCCGGTACCCGTAGCCGACGGTCCACTCCTGCAGCACACCCCAGATCCGCCCCGCACGGCCGAGTTCCGCGTGCCGGCGGCGCTGCTTCTCCAGCAGCACGTCCTCGGCGAGCTGCTCCTCACCGGCGTTGCGGTACACGTTGACCAGGTGGTCGTACGGGCCGGGTGCGAAGTCCGGCTGCACGGTTCGCAGCCACCGCAACCGTTCCTTGATGGTGAAGTCCTTATCGGACTCGACCGACTCGTACACGAAGTCGGCCACGTCGACGCCACCGGACGCCGACCACAAGCCGGGACCGTCGGTGAGCACCCGCACGTTCGCTTTCGCCAGCCGCACAGCGCCCTGCGGCGGCGTTTCCTCCGGGAACTGCACCACCAGCTGGTGCGCGCTCATGCCGTAGGCGTCCAGCGCGAAGCTGTCCGGACGGCCGTCGCCCATCGTGGCGAACGACAGGTGCACGGTGTGCCGGATGTCGGCCAGCCGCATGCTGACGCCGCCGGTTGCCACGACATCGCGGCTGCACAACAGGTTGTGGCCGATGCTCGCGAACTGCAGGTCCAGCGACGGCTTGCGGCTGCCGTCCGCGCGCAGCCGGGGTTCGACGAACCGCGAACCGGTGCAGTTCAGCGAGGCCCCGATCTTGGTGTCCTGCAACCGGACGCAACCGTTTGCCTGGACCTCCTCCAGGAACAGGGTCTCGCCGACGGCGAGCCGGTCGGCGAACAACGCGTCCCGGCCCGCACAGTGCAACCGGGCGCCGGACATGCTGAACGTGCCGTCCACTTTGGCCCCGGGAAAGCGAACCTGCCCGTACGCCACGAACGGCGCCTGGTTCGGCCGCCCGGCCAGCCGGCCGGACCGGGCGTCCATGTCCCCGCCCAGCTCGATGCCGTCGGCGAACAAGGCGATCGGCGGCCGCTCGGTCAACGGCTGGTCCGGGCCGCCGAGCACGGCTCCCGCGAGCCGCAGGTGCCCGCCGATCCGGGCATCGGCGAACTGCACGACACCCAACGCGGTGAACCCGCGGTCCAAGGCGACCGTGCCCTCGACGCGGATGCGGTCGCAGTCGATCGGCGAGGTCAGGTACGCGGAGGACAGCTGGAGACTTCCGCCGACATAGGCGCCGGCGAGCCGGATCGGCCCCGTGGCCCGCATGTCCAGCGCCAGGAACGAACCCGACACGTGCAGCCGCGCGGCGGCCATCACCAGCCGGTCGCCCGGGTGGTGCAGCACCGAGCCGGACATCCGCAGCGAACCGCCGATGGTGGCGTCGGTCAGGTCGACCGTGCCGTCGCACTGGAACCGCGGCTCCAGGATGAGGTCGCTGTCCACCCGCAGGTTGCGCGCGCTCAGCCCGGGCACGCGGCAGGAGTGCATGCGCAGCCCGATCAGCTTGGCCATCTGCAGGTCGGGGGTGTTGTCGAACTCGCAGCCGCGCAGGTCGACGACCTGGCGGACGTCCCGGCCCTCCAGGTTGAACCGCCCGGTGATGTGCGCGTTCGACAGCCGCAGCGCGCTCGTGCCGTTGGCGTCGGTGAACAGCCCGGTGAGGACCTCGCCGCGAACCGGCTGCCCGCCGGCGTCCACCGGCTCGCCGCTGGGGAACGCCTCGCTGACTTTCCGTTCGACCTCGGTGAGCTGCACCCCAAGATTCTTTCGTGTCCGGCCCCTGCTCGGTCACCCAATTAGGGTGGCCGGACCGATAACGTGACGATCGTGACGACGGAGCGCCCGAAGCGGCCGATGGCCCCGCTCGAAGTGACCAATGTGGTGCCGCGGGGCCTGCGCGTGGCGGCAGCGGTGGCCTGGCGGTTCATCGTCGTCATCGCCGCGCTGTACGTGCTGATCTGGCTGGCCGGCTACTTCTCCACGGTGATGATCCCGCTGGCGATCGCGCTGCTGCTGGCCGCGCTGATGGCGCCCGCGGTGCACAAGCTGATCGAGTGGCGGGTGCCCAAGGGGCTGGCCACC
>CBIMJO010000976.1:0-4523 GCA_966244135.1 uncultured Actinocrispum sp.
GGTGACGTGCACCGCGCTTGGGCCAACGACCTCAAGGTCGACTACACCAACCCCGGCGCCCCCGTCATCGGCACCGAACTGGTGACCAGTTCGGTGTCCTCCGGCGGCGACGGCGCGGACACCACCGGCATCCCCAACGGCGCCTACAACCCGCACCTGCGGTTCTACTCCCAGCACCGCGGCTATGTCCGTGCACAGGTGACCCCGGCCGCGATGAACGTCGACTTCCGCGCGGTGGACAAGATCAGCACCCGCGGCGTCGCGGCCCGCACGCTGAAGTCGTTCGTGATCCAGGAAGGACGGCCCGGCCTGCAGAACCCCTGACCTCGCACGGTCCGGCCGGGAACAGTTCCCGGCCGGACCGGGGTCCCGGCCCTGGTGCCCGGGAACCGCTCGGCAAGACGCTGAACAGCGGCTTTCCAACTCGAGCGGGAGGAGAAGAATGTCGGACAAGTCGATGAACCGTCGCGGCGCACTGCGGCTGGGCGGCCAGAACTACGGCGTGAACGGTCGTCGCGTGTGATCACGTTGCCCGCTGTGGTCAGATGAGGTGTGGCCGGGACGCTGATGGGGGTTTACGCCCATCCTGACGACGAGTCCACGTGTGCCGGCGGTGTCATCGCCCTGCATGCCGAACGGGGTGTACGGGTGGTCTTGGTGACCTGTACCGGCGGCGAGTTCGGTGACGGGCCCGGGGGAGTGAAGCCGGGCTCGCCCGGGCACGATCCCGCGGCGGTCGCCGAGATCCGGCGCGCGGAGCTGGACGCGGCCTGCGAGGTGCTGGGTGTGGCCGTCGTCGAACGGCTCGGCTACCACGACTCGGGGATGCCCGGCTGGGACCGGTTCGCGCGCGAGCCGGTCTTCAGCCAGGTCCCGGTCGATTCGGTGTCCGCGCGGATCGCCGCGCTGCTTGATCGATATCGCCCAGATGTCGTGATCACCCACAATCCGGACGCATCGCACGAGCACGCCGACCATCGGCATGCGGCCCGTGCCGCCGCGCTCGCGGTCGAAATATCCCACTTTCCGGTGAACTTGTACTTCAGCGCCCATGGGGCGAGACATTGGCAACACTTGCGAAACGCACTCAATCTGGCGGGATTCCGCCACCCGGACGCGGACGCGCAGCGCATCCGGGTGCTCACCGAGATCGAATCGCGAATCACGCACCGGATCGGCATAAGTGACCTCGTGCAGCGCAAACGCGCAGCTCTCCGGTGCCATGAGAGCCAGCTGGGCAGCTCGCTGGCGGCCCGGCTGAGCCCCGCCCAGTACGCCTCGGTCTTCCGTTCGGAGGCCTTCATTCGGGCATCCGGCGGGTCCCGGGGCCATGAGTTGTTCATGTCATAACGGGTCCGGGATTGGTGCTCCGGGCGGACTGCTGTAATCTTGGTGTCGGTGCCGCGCTCCCGATGACCCCCAGGTCGGTTGAGCGCGGCACTGCTATATGCGCGGGGGAGATCTTTTTGCAGCGTGTACGGGTGCGCCGGGTGTTCGACGGCCAGGCCTTGATCGACCGGCCCACTGTCGTCGCCGTCGAGGACGGCCGGATCTGGTCCATCTCGCCGACCTCCGAGGCCGTCGACGACGTCACCCTGCTGCCGGGGCTGATCGACTCGCACTCACATCTGGCGTTCCCGCCGGGCGGCGACATCGTCGGCTCGATGACCTCGGACGACGACGAGACCGTCCTGGACCGCATGCGGACGCACTTCCAGCAGGCGCAGCGGGCGGGGATCACCACCGTCCGCGACCTGGGCGACCGGAACTACCTCGGCCTGCGGCTACGGGCCGAGCAGCCGGGCGTGCTCGTGGCCGGGCCGCCGATCACGTCGCCGGGCGGGCACTGCTGGTTCCTCGGTGGCGAGGCGACCGACGTCAAGGCCGCTGTTGAGGAGCATGTGGCGCGTGGGGTCGACGTGATCAAGGTGATGGCCACTGGCGGCAGCATCACCCCGGGCAGCGCCCCGCAGGACTCCCAGTACACCGCCGACGAACTTCACCTGATCGTGCAGACCGCGCACGCCGCCGGGAGACTCGTCGCCGCGCACGCCCACGGCGGCCAGGGGATCGCCGACGCCGTGCACGCTGGGGTCGACGTCATCGAGCACTGCACGTTCCTGACGCCGGACGGCACTGACCCCGATTGGGCGACCATCGACGCCATCGCGGCGGCTGGGACGTTCGTGGGCGTGACTGTAGGCGGCACCAAGCGGACACCACGGCTCGACGCCGTGCGCGCGATGTACGGAGGTATGCGTCGTGCTGGGGTGCGTCTGGTGTGCGCGTCGGATGCTGGGGTCGGTGGTAAGGCGCACGACGCACTGCCGTCGTCTGTGGCGGAGTTCGTGGCGTTCACGGGGTGCACGCCGGTCGAGGGGCTTCGGGCCGTGACCAGTCTCGCCGCCGAGGCCTGCGGCATCTCTGCGCGCAAAGGCCGGATCGCGGTGGGGTATGACGCGGATCTGCTGGTGGTGGCGGGTGATCCGTCGAGCGACCTGGGTGCGCTAACCGACGTTCGTGTTGTGTTCAGTGGCGGCCGGCGCGTTGTAGGCGACGACGAGGGGTGACGCCCAGGCCTTGGCGACCGCTGTCAGCCAGCGCCGTTCGGTCTCCTGGTCGACCCCGCCCTGCCGCACCAGGTCCAGCGGCTTGGCGACCCGTTCCTCTCCCCGTGCCTTGGCTTTGAGTGCCTCTTTGAGCCAGCACGCGGTGGCCGCGGCCTCGTCCGGCATGGCCTCGGCGATCCGCTCGTGTCCCGCCGGAGTGATCCACTCGCGCATGATCAGCATGCCGTCGCGGATCTCCACGATCCGCCGGTTCAGCCGGTGCCTGCTGTCGCGGAGCATCAGCGCGTCGACGAACCGGCTGCGTGGCGGGTGCAGCGCGATCTGCGGCAGGGCGTCGTACAGCGCGCGCCACAGCGAGTACAGCTGGTTGGCGTGCCACCAGGCGGCCACGCTGCGGCTCAGCGGCATGATGATCGCCAGCGAGCACCCGGTCGTCACGCCGATCGAGTAGATCGACGAGACGTAGACGCCGAACTCGGGCAGTTGCGGGGCCGTCGAGAACAGCGCGGCCACCCGCAGTCCCAGGAAGACCAGGAACGAGGTCGTCGCGATCGCCAGCGCCACCAGCGCGACCCGCAGCACGGGGGTGGTGACCTTGAGGATCTGGCGCCAGAACAGCAACGTGGTCGCGCCGGTCGTGATGATCATGTAGCTCAGGTAGGCGACCCAGTAGACCGTGTGCGCGGTGAACTCGCCCGGCACCGGCAGGAACCGGTCCCTGGTCGGCAGATGCTGGGTGGTGACCAGGGTGAACGTGGTGATCATCGTGACGGTCGTGGCCGCGCAGTACACCGCGGCGCGGCGGCTCCAGCGCGCGCTGACCTCGTCCGGCGAGGAGATCCGCAGCGCGACCCGCAGCAGGAAGACCGTGACGACGCTGGCGAGCAGGCTGGAGATCAGGCTCTCGATCCGCGGCACCCCGGTCAGGTCGTGGATCGCGCGCATCACCGGGGCCTGCAGGACGGTCAGCCCGATGCCCTGGAACACCAGGGTGAACCACAGCAGGCTCTGGTCGGCGACGCGGACCGCGGGGATCCGCAGCAGGACGACGGGCCAGCACAGGCAGAGCAACACGATCCGGATCGTGTCGGCGTTCACTGGTCGAATCCCAGCGCCTTGCCCAGTCTGCGGTCCGACTCGGTGACCGGCTCGCCGTTGATCTGCTGGCCGCGTTCCAGGATCAGCGTGGCGACCAGTTCGGCCTCCTGCTCCTGGCGGGTGTTGTAGCTGGTCCTCCGCAACGCCTGCTGGACCAGCTCGGGACCGTCGGCCGGGTCGATCTCGTCCAGCATCGGCAGGGTGTGCCCGCAGATCATGTGGCCCAGCTCGTGCAGGATGATGTGCTCCTGGTGGAACGTGCTGGTCTGCTGCTCGAAGAAGACGTGGTCGGCGACGTCGGTGGCCACCCACATCCCGCACGGCATATCCGGCACGCCGGCCGGTTTCTCCAGCGGGTGCAGGTAGAGCGTGCGGCCGCGTTGCGCGGCGATCGCGTCGCAGAGGGCGGGAACCGAGAACGGGTCGGGCAGCCGCAACCCGCGCACGACCTCCTGGCAGCGCTTACGCAGCCGGCGTGCGGTCATCATGACCGGGGTCTCGCAGCGGGCACGGGGAAAAACTATCCGTCCTGCGACGGCGAGTCCACTTGTTCGTCACGCTGCGAATCGGTCCGCTCGATCTCACGCACCCGGTCGATCATGGTCAGGATCGCCTCGCGGCTGGCCTCCGACAGGTCCGCCGAGCGCAGCGCGATCGCCCGCACCCCCTTCTCCCGCAGCGCCACGGCCAGATCCATGTCCGCGTTGCTGGCCTCCGGGTCCAGGAAGAACGCGACCGGGCGGCCGAAGAACGCCGCCAGCGCCTCCAGCCGGGCGCCGGTGGGCGCCTCCAGTTGGCCGGTGCGCAGCTTGTGCAAAGTGCCGGTGGAGATACGCAGACCAGTGCACTCGCGGA
>CBIMJO010000977.1:0-4522 GCA_966244135.1 uncultured Actinocrispum sp.
AACACCCTCCGGGCCAATGGCGCCCCGGCGTTCGGTCCAGGGTACAGCGACTCGCCCGGGTCCTCCGCGACCGAACGGCAAGTGGGGCAGGGCACCGGGCAAGGCTTGGTGCTGAGCAAGTCGGCGTTCCTGCAGAGTGACATGCCGTTGATCGACACGACCGCCAGCTACACGGTCGCGGGCTGGGTGAAACTGGCCGACACCAACGGGAACTACGCGGTCGCCGGACAGGACGGCGCCCGGGCGACCCCGTTCCAGCTGAGGTACTCGACAGACGCCAAACGCTGGCAGTGGGGTCTGTCCACAGCGGACTCGGACACCGAGAACTACCGGTGGGCGGCGTCCACGAGCGTGCCGCAGGCGGGTGTCTGGACGTACCTGACCGGCGTGTACGACCCCACGGCCGCCAAGTCATCGTTGTACGTCAACGGTGTCCTGGAGTCGCAGGTGGCAGTCCCGGCGGGCACGGTGTGGCAGGCGTACGGCAAGTTCGCTGTGGGCCGGGCATTCTCGGCCGGCGCGGTGACGGAGTTGTTCAACGGCACCGTCGACCAGGTGCAGGTCTGGGACCGCACCCTGGCCGCGGCCGAGATCACCGGCCTGGCGAAAACACCGGTGCTGCGGGCGAACTACCAGCTGTCCAACGGCGACGCCACGAACGTCCCGCCCGCGAACGCCGCCTGGAACCTCGACGAGACCAGCGGCACCACCGCCGCCGACAGCAGTGGCAACAACGCCGCGCTGACCCTGTCCGGCGGTGCCACGTGGGCCGCGGGCAAGGCGGGCAACGCCATCCGGTTCGACGGTACGGGCGCGGCCGTGGCGGCCGGGCCGGTGCTCGACACCAGTGCGAGCTTCACGTTCTCGGCGTGGGTGAACCTGGCCGACACCAACGGTTCGCACGCGGTCGCGGGGGTCGCGGGTGACCACGCCAGCGGCTTCGCGATCGGCTACTCCACGGACGCGAAACGCTGGACCGCGGGGATGCCTTCGGCGGATGCCGTTGGCGACACCTATCGATGGGCCGTATCCACCTCGGCGCCCCAGACTGGTGTCTGGACACAGCTGACCGCGGTGTACGACGCCGACGCGAACACGCTCACGCTGTACGTCAACGGCGCCCTGGAATCGCGGGTCGAGATTCCCGAAGGCACGGCGTGGCAGGCCGCCGGTCCGCTCCAACTGGGCCGGTACTGGCACAACAGCGCGGTCGGATCGCCGTTCACCGGCCTGGTGGACCAGGTCCGGGTGTTCGGCCAGACCATCGGCCCGGACCAGGCCGCGGCACTGGCCGGGGTCACCCGGGACAAGGTCACCGGCGCGGTCGCAGTGCCCTCTGGCGGTGCCGCGCTGACGACCGCCGGTGGCGTGAACACCGCCGCGTTCGACAAGTCGTGGACCGGTCAGTTCGCCGGACCACGGCCGCCCACGTTCCGTACGGACGGCAGCTACACGGTCGAGGCGTGGGTCAAGCACACCTGGACCGCCCAGGACGCGGACCAGGCAAAACAGGCGGACCCGACGAACACCACCGGCATCGACAACGCGTCCAGGACGGCGGTCGGGCTCAACGATCCGCAGTTCAGCCCGTTCGACCTCGGGTTCCGGGGTGAGAAGGACGCGTCGGGGAAGTGGCAGTCGATGTGGCAGCTGATCGTCGTCCAGGCGGACACGTCGATGACCAAGCCGCACGCTCAGGGCGCGTACATCGTTGGCGCACAAGACAACGTGTGGACGCACCTCGTCGGCACGTACGACGCCACGACGAAGAACGTGTGCCTGTACGCGTCGACGGACAGCAAGGTGTTCACGTCGGTGTGCCAGCCCACCGTGGGAGCGTGGGACGGCAGCGACATCCTCGCGAACCTGTTCGTCGGCCGGGGCATGTGGCTCGGCCACGCCAGTGACTTCTGGTACGGCAACCTGCGCGGCCTGCGCGTGTACTCCGGCGTCCTGGACGAGCAGCAGATGTCCGCCGACGCCATCGTGGACCATCCCTGACCCGACCCTGACCCACATTTGCCAAGGGGCACAACCAAAGATGAGACGCACACGGTTCATCGCGGCCGTGGCCACGCTCACCCTGCTCGCTTCCGGCGAGCAGGGCCTGGCCATCCCGCCGGACAAGATGGGGCTGGGCTGGACCCTGCCCGACCTGCAGAAGGAACACTCGATCCCGGGCACGGCCGTGCCGTTCCGCCCGGTCCCCACGCCGGGCAACGGCCCCGCGGCCACCGGCTTGGCCGCACCGAAATGGCCGTCGGCCGCCGACGCGGACGTGCCGCTGGCCGACGGACCGCAGGACACCAAACAACCCAACGGTGTCGGAGTATCGACGCAAGCCGCAGGCACTCCCGTGAAAGTGGCGCGTGCCAAGGCAACCGCCCTCAAGGCGAACGCCGCGCTGCCGAAGGTGCACGTGCATGTCTCCGACCACGCAGCCGCGGACAAGCTCGGCCTGACCGGCATGGTGTTCGCCGTCACCGGCAATGGGACCGACCCGGTCCAGGTCACGGTGGACTACAAGGACTTCGCCACCGCGTACGGCGGCGGCTGGGGTGACCGGCTCCGGCTGGTCACCCTGCCCACGTGCGCACTGTCCACACCGGACAAACCGGCTTGCCGCACCGGCACACCCGTGCTGACAACGAACAACGTGGGCGCGAAGACGCTCACGGCGGACGTGCCGGTGGGGCAGGTGCTCGCGGCCGACCCGGACCAGAAGGGCTCGTCGGGCACATTCCAGGCGCAGCCGTTGTCACCGGCCGGGTCGTGGTCCGCCGGTGGGTCGTCCGGGAGTTTCGCGTACACGTACCCGTTCGCGACACCGCCGGGCGTCAACGGTGCCAAGCCGGACGTGGCCATGTCGTACTTGTCGGGCATGGTCGACGGCCTGACGTCGGCCACGAACAACCAGGCGTCGCTGGTCGGCGACGGCTGGGACTTCACGCCGGGCGGGCATGTGGAACGGCACTTCCAGTCCTGCGCCGAGGACATCGGCGGCAACAACCCGAAACCAGGCACCGGCGACAACTGCTACGCCGTGGACAACGCCACCCTGGTGCTCGGTGGCAAGTCGACGGAGCTGGTGAAGGACAAGGACTCCGGCCGCTGGGTGCCCAAGAGCGACGACGGCGCCAAGGTGGAGCTGCTGACCGGGGCGCCGAACAACGCCTGGAACGGCGAGTACTGGAAGGTCACCGCGACGGACGGGACCCAGTACTTCCTAGGCCAGAACCGGCTGCCCGGCTGGACCGACGGGAAACCGGAGACGCAGTCGGCGTGGACGGTCCCGGTGTTCAGCAACAACCCGGGTGAGCCGTGCTACCACGAGAAGTTCATCGACTCGCACTGTGACATGGCGTGGCGCTGGAACCTCGACTACGCGATCGACCCGAACAACAACGTCCTCTCGTACTATTACCAGCCGGAGACCAACTACTACGGCCTGAACCTCAACCGCGAGACGGCGGGCACGAAGTACATCGCGGGCGGCTATCCGGTGCGGATCGAGTACGGCCTGCACCTGGACAAGGACAAGGTGACAGGCAAGGACAGTGTCTACGGCACCGATCCGGCCGCCCGGGTCACGTTCGACGTGGCCGAGCGCTGCATCCCGTCGGCCACGTTCGACTGCGCACCGGCGAAGCTGACCGCGCAGAACACGTTGCAGTGGCCGGATGTGCCGTTCGACCAGGTCTGCAACCAGGGCGCGGTATGCGTGTACGGTTCGCCGAGCTACTTCAGCCGCAAACGGCTTACCGGTGTGCACACGCAGATCAGCACCGGCGCGGGCAAGTTCTCGGATGTCGATGCCTGGCAGCTGAAGCAGTCGTTCCCCGGGTCCGGTGACGCGTCCCCGCCGGCGATGTGGCTGGACGAGGTCATCCACACCGGGAAGGCGAACAACGGCTCGATCGCGTTGCCGTCCACCAAGTTCGCCGGTTACGTCTTCGCCAACCGGGTCGATACGAACAGCGACAAGTACACGCCGCTGACGCGGCGGCGGCTGGTCGGGATCGAGAACGAGACCGGCGGCTACATCGGCGTCGCCTACTCCGGTGACGACAGTTCCGGCCAGTACTGCAAGGCGGGCGTGCGCGTACCGGCCCAGGCCGACCAGGACAAGCTGCGCTGCTATGCCGCGTGGTGGAGTCCGCCGTCGTCCCGTGAACCGGTGCTGGACTACTTCCACAAGTACCTGGTCACCGACATCACCGAGCTGGACCTGACCGGTGGCGGCGCGCCCGTCAAGACGCACTACGACTACCTCGGCGACCCCGCGTGGCACTACGACGAGGGCCAGTTCACCAAGGACGACAAGAAGACCTGGGGCGAGTGGCGCGGCTACGAGAAGGTCCGCACCACGAGCGGCGAGACCTCGGCGCCGCAGATCGTCACCGAGACGTCGTACCTGCGGGGCATGGACGGCGACCACCTGTCCGACAACAGCACCCGGTCCGCGTCGGTGTCCGACTCGGCCGGTGGGTCGATCGTCGACCAGGATCCGTTGCAGGGCACG
>CBIMJO010000978.1:0-4520 GCA_966244135.1 uncultured Actinocrispum sp.
GGCTACCGGTCCCGCCGCTGACCGGCATTCACGGCCGGGGCCAGCTCGATCATCTTCCCCACACCACCGTGCAGGACGGTCTTCTTCGCACCGAGGGCGAACCCTCGCACCATCTCCCCGGTGATGTGTGGCGGGATGGACAACGCGTTCGGGTCGGTGACCATGTCGACCAGCGCGGGACCGGGGTGACTGAACGCCTTCGCGAGGGCGTCACGCAGCTTTCCCGGATCCTCGACCTGCGTGGCGTGGATGCCACACGACGTGGCGATGGCGGCGTAGTCGACCGCCGGTTGGTCAGTGCCGAACGCGGGCAGGCCGTCGACGAGCATCTCCAGCTTGACCATGCCGAGCGTGGAGTTGTTGAACACCACGACTTTCACCGGAATGTCCGAAGCGGACACGATGAGCAGCTCGCCCATCAGCATGCCGAGACCGCCGTCGCCTGACAGGGACACGACCTGTCGGCCGGGCTGTGCGATCTGCGCGCCGATCGCGTGGGGCAGGGCGTTCGCCTTACTGCCGTGCCGGAACGAGCTGAGCACCCGGCGGCCTCGGAGGCGGCAGCGAACGCCGCCGCCGCCTCGTGCCGCACATGCACCCACTCGATGCCCGGTGTCCGGCGGATCGCGTACACGATCATGTTGAGGCTGTCCCCCACAATGCCGTAGACGCGCTGCACACCGGCATCGCGCAAGGTGCGGACCAGCTGATCGGCCACAGTCCCCATGGATCGCCACTCCTCGTGGTCGGCGGGTGGTCGCGCGGGCCGCCTGCTCGATCAGCTCGGCCACGGCGCCGGGTTCGGACAAGTGACGGCGTGCGAAGATGGGCCGCTGGGGTGGCCGCCATGACCTCGGCGGTGTCCCAGGACACGCCAGCGGCGAAGCTGGCGATGTACACCAGCGCCGTGCAGTGGTGCGCCCTGTATTGTGAGAGAATGCAATATATTGGCCGGCTGGACCGGGGACTGCTGAGCGAGCAGGCCCTGGGGTTGATCCGACGCGCGATCATCACGGGTGAGCTGCCACCCGGCGAGGCGGTCAAGGACATCGACCTGGCGAACCGGCTGGGCCTGTCCCGCACGCCGGTACGCGAGGCGCTGGCGCGGCTGACCGACGAGGGGCTGATCGAGACCAAGCCGCACAGCTACACCCGGGTCACCCCGCTGAACGCACAGCCGGTGCGGGATGCGCTTGAGGTCGTCCAGACCATGCACGCCCTGGCCACCCGCCTCGCGGTCCCGAAGCTCACCGCGGTGCACCTCGACGCGATGCGTGCGGCCAACCTCCGTTTCACCGCCGCCGTCGAAAGCGGATCGGTGGAAGACGCGATGCAGTACGACGACGCGTTTCACGACGTTCTCGTCCAGGCATGCGGAAACCACGCGGTCGCCGCGACCATCTACCGCTATACGCCATTGCTGCACAGAGCCGAACGGCTGCAGTTCGCGTCCCCGCTGGGGCGCGATTCGGCCAGCATGCACGAACGAATCATCGCCGCCTGCGAAGCGGGCTACGGCGATCTCGCCGCCGCGCTCGCCGAGGAGAACTGGGCCAGCCTGTCCGCCCTGATGGACAAGGCGAACTGACCAATTCGGCGGTATTCGGAGACGCTTTTCCAGCCCGACCGGACCACGTCTTCAATGACGTGCGCCCGAAAAGCGCCGTCCCGCATCTGGCCAACGTCCGCCATTCGCGGATCCCGCCTGTGCGGCTCAGCCGATCGCGGATAAGTTCGATGTGGTCACGATCATTGTGTTCCGAGCCCCATTCTGACGAAAGGCGGCCGGGTCCGGCGACAGGAACGTCCTGCTGACAGGAGACGAGTTTGTCCAGCTACGACTACATCGTTGTCGGTGCGGGCACGGCGGGGTGTGTGCTCGCGGCGCGGCTGGGCGAGGACCCTGACGCACGGGTTCTGTTGCTGGAAGCCGGAAGCGCCGAGCCGTACGAGAACACCGAGATACCGGGTGCGTGGGTGGGGTTGCTGACGGGCCCGGCGGCGTACCAGGACACCACGGTGCCGCAGACGGAACTGGGCCGGGCCGTGCCCTGGCCGCATGGCCGCGGTCTCGGGGGTTCGTCGAGCATCAACGGCATGGTCTTCGTCCGCGGCCACCGGTCGAGCTACGACGCCTGGGCCACGAACGGTGCCAAGGGCTGGGGTTTCGACGATCTGCTGCCCTCGTTCCGGGCCAGTGAGACCGCGCCGGACCGCGATCCGGCGGTCCGTGGCACCGACGGCCCGATGGTCGTCCGCCCCGCCACCACCCGGCACCCCGTGGCCGTCGCGGCCGTCGAAGCCGCTGTGTCCGTGGGACATCACCGTGCCGAGGACATCACCAGCGGGCTGGAGGAGGGGTTCGGTTTCGTCGACCTCACCATCGTCGACGGCAAGCGGCTCAGCGCCGCGGACGCGTACCTGCGTCCGGTACTCCCCCGCCCGAACCTCACCGTCGTCACCGATGCTCTGGTGACAGGTCTTGTGGTCGACGGTGGCCGATGCACCGGCGTGGTCTACGTGGTCGACGGACAGCACCACCACGCCAGCAGCAGCCAGGAGACGGTGCTTGCCGCTGGCGCGATCGGTTCGGCGAAACTCCTGCTGCTGTCCGGGATCGGCCCGGCCGGCCACCTCCGCGGCCTCGGCATCGACGTGCTGGCCGACCTGCCCGGCGTGGGCGCCAACCTCCAGGACCATCCGCTCTGCAGCGTCGTCTACGTGGCCCCTCGTGAGATCAGCCCCGGTCCGTACAACCACATCGAGGCGCTCGGCCTGCTGCGCAGCGACCCTTCCCTTGCCGCACCGGACATCCAGGCGTTGCTGTTCGCTCCGCTCACCCTGGAGGAGCAGTCCGGGTTCATGTTCGCCGTCGGCCTGATGACCCCGTTCAGCCGGGGAACGCTGCGGCTGGCGGACGCCGATCCGGAGACGATGCCCTTGCTGGATCCCGCTTACCTCACCGACACCCGCGATGTCGACGCGCTGACGGCCGCATTGCCGCTCGTGCGGGAGATCGGCGAGGCCGCCGCCCTGGATCCTTGGCGTGCCGTCGAAGTGGCGCCTGGGCCCCAGGTGACCAGTCCCGCCGACGTCCAGGCGTTCCTGCGCGCGAACGTCCAGACCACGTACCACTACATCGGCACCTGCCGGATGGGCACGGACGACCTGGCCGTGGTCGACACCGAGTTGCGTGTCCGTGGCATCGACGGGCTCCGGGTCGCCGACGCATCGGTCATGCCGTCGCTGCCTTCGGCCAACACCAACGCCACGGTCCTCGCCATCGCCGAACGGGCGGCGGCACTGATCACTGGCCGCCAGAGGTAGCGGCGCCGTCCACTGTGGACCGTGGAACCCGCACGACCGGCTCGATCAACTCGGCCCTCAGTTCGCCTTGCGGCACAAGCCACGGCGAGCCGGGCGACCTCTCCGGGTTGATCCGCCAGTCGTGGCAGACCCGCGGCACCTTCACCGGGAAGATCTCCAGCACTCCCCCGGTCGTGATGTGCATCCGCAGGAAGCTCTTGTAGTCCTCGATGGACTGCCCGGCGAACGCCTCGTTCAGGTTGATCCCCCGCCGGCTGGCGATCAGCAGGTACAGGGCGACGATCTCGGCGTCGAGAAACCCGATCAGGACGGGCGTTCCGGCCATGGTCACCACGCCGGTAACCCACCCAGCGGCCTGACCTTCCAGCCACAGCAGGAACAACGCCCACAGCACGGCCAACGCCAGATGGGCGGCCGAATGAATGAGGCCCGCGGCCATTCGTCCTCGCCCCGGTGAACTGAGCCGCGCGAACAGCACCCCCATGAGCACCACCAGGACGATCATGAACACCGCGGGAGCCCACACCGCCAGCTCACCGAACACGCCGCCCGGGTGGACCGTCAGTCCTATTTGGAGGAACAGCGCGAGCACGGTCTGCAGCACGGCGGTGAGTCCCCAGAAGCCGGGACTCATCCACGGCAGCCGGAAGATCCCGTTGGCCAGGGACGCCGACTCGTCGTGGGACGGATAGGTCTCCTTCAGCTCCACCGTCTCGACCGGGTCGGGTTCCGGGATGCGAGTCTCCTTGGGCGGCAGGTCGATCTGCTTGTGCAGCCGGTGCGTCGCCGACAGGTACGCACCGCCACCGCCACAAGTGATCCGCTGGCCGACGCCTTCGTAGCGGGCGTAGTGGTGGGAGTCGCCGGACAGCATGACGCGGATGACGGCTCCGGCCGGCCGCACGATCTCGTGCTCGAAGAACTGGACGATGTCGTAGCCGCGGTAGCTCTCGGGCGCGTGCGCCCACACGGGCACCGGCGTGCAGAGGATGACAGCGTCGCCCTCGCGCAGCTTTTCCGCGGCCGCACGGAAGTACTCGAGCTGCGGGCCGTCGATGTACTGGTCGAACTGGGTGTCCACGGCGAACAGCCACCAGCGTTGCGGCAGCTCGATCGCGAAGTAGCTGCGGGCCTGCTCGGTCTGCCAGCCGCCGATGGTGCGCTGCTGGGCGAAGGTCCGGAGGAACGACGTC
>CBIMJO010000979.1:0-4519 GCA_966244135.1 uncultured Actinocrispum sp.
GGGATGATGTTGTCCGCCATGGCGTTGCTGGAGCGCAACCCGGATCCCACCGAGGAGGAGGTGCGCTGGGCGTTGTCCGGCAACCTCTGCCGCTGCACCGGCTACCAGAACATCGTCAAGGCGGTCCTTTGGGCGGCCGCGAAGCTGCGGTCGTGAACGGGAGGCATGAAGTGACTGAGACAGTCCACCGTCCTGTTGACGAGATCAAGATCGGTGGCGTCGGGGCCAGTCGCAAACGCGTGGAGGACGACCGGTTCATCCGCGGCCGTGGCACCTACACCGACGACATCGTCCTGCCGGGCATGCTGTACATGGAGATCCTGCGCAGCCCGGTCGCGCACGCCCGGATCAAGTCCATCGACGCCAGCAAGGCCTGGGACATCCCCGGTGTCCGGCTGGTGCTCACCGGCGAGATGGCCGCGCAACGCAACCTCGCCTGGATGCCGACCCTGTCCTACGACACGCAAGCCGTGCTGGCCACCGACAAGGTCCGGTTCCAGGGCCAGGAAGTCGCGTGCGTGGTCGCCGACAATCCCTATATCGCCAAAGATGGCTGCGAGGCGATCGTCGTCGAGTACGAGCAGCTGCCGGCGATCGTCAACCCGATGCAAGCGCTTGCTCCGGACGCCCCGATCATCCGGGACGACAAGGAAGGCCAGCACGACAACGTTTGCTACCAGTGGGAAGTCGGCGACAAGGACGCTACCGAGCAAGCGTTCGCCCGGGCAGACGTGGTCTCCAAGCTCAAGCTGCACTATCCGCGCTCGCATCCCTCACCGATCGAGTGCTGCGGTTCGGTCGCGGACTACAACTCGGCGACCGGCAAGCTGACCGTCTACATGACCACCCAGGCCCCGCACATCATCCGGGCCGCGGTGGCGCTGGTGGCCGAGCTGCCGGAGAACATGATCCGGATCGTGTCGCCGGACATCGGCGGCGGGTTCGGCAACAAGGTCCCGGTCTACCCCGGCTATGTCTGTTCCATCCTGTGCTCGATCCTGCTGGGCAAGCCGGTGAAGTGGATCGAGGACAAGTCCGGCAACCTGATCTCCACCGGGTTCGCGCGGGACATGTACTTCGACGGTGAGCTGGCGTTGCGGCGGGACGGCAAGATCCTCGGCATCCGGTTCCACGCGGACACCGACCAGGGTGCCTTCTTCTCCGACGCCCAGCCGAGCAAGTTCAAGATCGGTCTGGTCCACTCGGCCTTCGCCTGCTACGACATCCCAGTCGGGCACATCACCGCCCGTGGCGCGTACACGAACAAGGCGCCCGGTGGGGTGGCCTACCGGTGCTCGTTCCGGGTCACCGAGGCGATGTTCTTCCAGGAGCGGATGATCGCGGCCGCAGCGGCCGACCTGGGCATGGACCCGGCCGAGTTCCGCCGGATCAACCTGGTCCGCGACGACGACTTCCCGCACCGCACGCCGTTCGGCTTCCTGACCGACTCCGGCCAGTACGAGAAGTGCCTGAACATCGGCCTGGATGCCATCGACTACAAGCAGTTCCTGCTCGACAAGGAAGCAGCCCGGGCCCGTGGCAGGCTGCTGGGCATCGGGATCTCGACGATGACCGAGCCGCTCGGCGCGGGCAACAGCCGGGAGTACGACATCCTGGGCATCAAGATGTTCGACTCCGCCGAGCTGCGGGTGCACCCCACCGGCAAGGCGATCCTGCGCACCGGCGCGAAAACCCAGGGCCAGGGCCACGAAACGACGTGGGCCCAGATCGTCAGCCATGAACTGGGCATCCCGGCCGAGGACGTCACCGTCGAGGAAGGCGACACCGACACCGCTCCGTTCGGGATGGGTACGTACGCTTCCCGCAGCACCCCGGTCGCGGGCGCGGCCGTCTCGATGGTGGCCCGCAAGATCCGCGCGAAGGCCCGCAAACTGGCCGCGCACCTGCTCGAGGTGTCCGAAGAGGACGTCGAGTGGGAGCTGGGCCGGTTCTCGGTGCGGGGCGCGCCCCAGCGCAGTGTGTCCATTCAGGAATGCGCGATGGCCGCGTACGGCAACATGCCCGACGGCATGGAACCGGGTCTGGAGAACAACGCCTACTACGACCCGCCCAACCTGACCTGGCCGTTCGCCTGCTACATCGTGACCGTCGAGGTCGACCCGGAGACGGGTGTGTGGGATGTGCTGCGAACGGTCGCGGTGGACGACTGCGGCGTGCGGATCAACCCGATGATCGTCGAGGGACAGATCATGGGCGGGCTGACCGAGGCGTATGCCATGTCCAACATGCAGTTCATCACGTTCGACGACCAGGGCAACTGCGTGGGTTCGAACTACATGGACTACCTGCTGCCGACCGCCTGGGAGACACCGGGGTTCGAGCTGCACGAGGTCGTCACGCCCTGCCCGCACCACCCGATCGGCGCCAAGGGCGTCGGCGAGTGCGCGGCGGTCGGCGGACCGGCGGCGTTCGTCAACGCGGTGATGGATGCGTTGTCGGACACCGGGGTGCGCAACATCGACATGCCGCTGTTGCCCGACCGGGTCTGGGAGGCGTTGACCGAGCGCAAGGACGTCTCCGGTGCCCCGCCGGTGAGGAGTGAATGATGCGCCTGGACAACGAGTTCGAGGTACCGGCACCGGTCGAGCAGGTCTGGAAGTACCTGCTGGACGTGCCGCGGATGGCGCCGAACCTGCCCGGCACGGAGCTCAACGAGGTCGTCGACGAGAACACCTACAAAGGCCACCTGGCCGCCAAACTCGGCCCGGTGTCGATGAAGTTCGCCGGTGTGGCCCGGATCCTGGAACGGGACGAGGCCGCGCACCGGGTCGTGATCAAGGCCGAGGGCGCCGAGGCGACCGGCAAGGGCCAGGCGAGCATGGGACTGACCGCGACCCTGGTCAAGGCCGGTTCGGGCACGAAAGTGATGGTGGCGCAGGACATCGACATCTCCGGCGCGGCCGCCCAGTTCGGCCGCGGCATGATCGGCGACGTCACCACCGTGCTGATGCGGACGTTCGCGCGGAACGTCGCCGAGGACATCCCGCGGTGGAGCCGGGGCGAGCAGCGCTCGCAGCCGGCCAAGGCCGCGAGCGGGTTCAGCATCTGGTGGCAGGCCACCAAGGCCGCGCTGGGCCGGTTCCTCGGCCGGTTCTTCCTCAGCAGCAAGGCGAGGGGACTGACATGACACTCTGGTGGATCGGCGCGATCGCCTTGCTGGTGGTCGTGTTCCCGGTGGTCCTCTGGCTGCTCAACCGGATCCTCGCGGCGGTCGAGCGGATCCGGCTGGCCGCCAACCACATCCTGCGGGACGGGGTCGCGCTGAACGACGGCCTCGAACCGGTGCCCGGGCTGCTCGCCACCACCGACGCGACCATCCAGGAGGTCCAGGTCGGCGCGGTGCGGTACGCGGGCAGCGTGCAGAAGCTGCTGGACGCCTGAAGGAGGACGAGATGCCCGCTGTGGCCTGGGTGACCCTGGTGGCCGCCTTCCTGATCATCGCGATGACCGCGCTCGGCCTGCTCCGGGTGATCCTGCACCTGCGCTGGGTGCACCGGACACTGGACTCGGTGATCGGCGGCGTGGAGTCGATCGCGTCCCGGACCTCGACCGTGCCCGCCCGGCTGACGTCGGTGAACGCCACTCTGAAGCCCGTGCGCGACTGGACCGAGACGGTCTGAGGGGAGGCTTGTCATGCAACCGGACCTGACCGGCTGGACCGTCGGGCTGATCATCGGGCTCGTCGTTGTCGCCGCGGTGGTCGCGTTGGTCACGCCGATCCTCGTGCTGGCCTACAAGATCGGCAAACAGGCGCCGCGGATCGACGCGGCCTTGCAGCAGGCCAAGGAGAACACGGCCCCGCTGGCCGCGTTGTCGGTGACCATCGACCATGCCGAGACGATCGTGGCCGGGCTGCGGCGCGGCCGGGAGAGGCTGGGAGGCTAGCCATGCCCCAGGAAGAGCTGAACTACTGGACGACGATCCTGGTCCTGGGCGCCATCGTGATCGTCGCGGTCGTGATCCTGTTGAGCCTCTTGGTCTATTTCGTCAAGCTGATCGACCGCCGGGTCGCCGCCGTCCGCGACACGCTGGCCGAGGTCAGTGCCACCACGGCTTCGGCGGCGCTGATCCCGGAGACGGCGTCCCGCGTGGACGCTGTGCTCGCCGAAGGCCTGCAGCACCACCTGTTCCTGGGCCGGGTCGCCAACGCGACGAGGGAGAACCAATGATTGTGCTGACGGTCGCAGAGATCGTGGTGTTGATCGCCGGTCTGGCGTTCTTCCTGTACTGGATCGGCTCGCTGCTGACCAGGATCGCGGCGAACCTGGAGGAGTGCGGCGAGCACGTCCGGACCATTCTCGGCCACGCGGGGGACATCGTCCCGGGCGTGGAGCACATCAACCGCACCGGCAAGGTGGTCGCGAGTGCTTTGCCGCTGCTGTACGGGTTCGCGGAGCAGATCGTCACCAATGTGACGCCCGCCGAAGCGGTTCCCGACCACCGGGTCACCCGGCCGGCGTCCGGGCAGCGGCGTTCGCGGCTGCACGAGACCGTCGGC